>JABLTI010000225.1 GCA_013166835.1 Promethearchaeati archaeon
GCCACTAGCTCGAACAGCTATATACGCAAAAGGAACAGACATCTATGTTGCTCCAACTGCTGATGCTCGAGATAGTTGGCAATCAACTTTACAACACATCGCTCTAGAGGGACGTTGTTTCGTTTTATCCTGTAATCAATATGTTACAAAAGACATGTATCCGAAAGATTTAGCGTGTTTTGATGAATTAAAGAGCTCTCCAGAAGTGCTCTCTCGAGGTGGAAGTGCTATTATTGATCCAAATGGAAAATACCTTGCTGGACCCTTATTTGATAAAGCTGGGATTCTTTACGCTGATCTTGATTTATCTTTGATTCCTAAAACACGTTTTGATTTTGATGTTGTAGGTCATTATTCTCGACCAGATATTTTTCAGTTAATTATTGATGAAAGGAAAAAAGAATCAATTTCAAGGATAGAAGATAGTGAAGATAAAGAGTAATTTCCATTGTAAAGAACATAGATACTATAATTGATCTCATGAGTTAATCATTGTAATACAGTATTTCCCCATTTGAATTTACATATCTTACACTTGAAAATTTCCAAGAAACGAGAAATACTAATTGCACTATGGCAATCCTTACATTGAAAACTCTGATTAATATCTATTTTACGAACTTTTCGTTTTATTTTGTCTGATTGACATTCCGGGCAGTACAATTCCATACCCAAGAATACTTGTTGTACTGAAAAAATAAATCTTAGTATAAGATTGAAAATTATTTTTCGCAATATATGAGATTTGCTTGCTTAAACATCTTATAGCCAAGTTTTGTATAGAGATTTTGGGCAATTTTATTTTCAACACGAACAAAAAGTGTTGCGATTTCTTTTTTCTCTAATACTGAACGAGTTAATGCAGTAGTTAAAATCTCTCCAAATTTCTGACCTCTATATTCTTCAAGAACAAAAATATTACCTAGTTGTGCTAAACGGGGTGTTTCGAAATGAGTTCCTCCACAGGCGATTATTTGATTATCCTTTTCAATGAAATGATAAAAGCCACTTTCCATTTGCTTTGGATGCCAAGGACCAGAACCTAATGCTTGATAGAATGCATCAATTCGATCAACATCACCTATAGTTGCTTTTTTCAGAAAGGGTGAATGGATTTCTGGAGGATTATCTTGTGCATGAATAGTCATGCAATAATCAAATGCTACACTACCTACTTTGAAGAATTCGGAAACATCAGGTTCATCTAACTCAAGTGATAAGAGGAGAAAAGAATCAGGTAAGATTTCCCTTAAGAATCCCATAATTTTAACAAAAATGCTTCTCTCTAGTTTCACCGGAAGAACAATAGAAGGCATGTGAAAGCCAACGAAAACAATGAAGAAACTCACTAGCTCTTTTCGTTCTGCAAATACTCCATATATTCTTGCTAAATCTATACATGGAGGATGCAAATCACCGATTAAAACTAAATTATCAAGATAGTTTTCATGAGCAATTATCCGGCATTTCTTCAGCAAATGGTTTTCATGCTTTTCTATTAATCGTATCTCCATATAGTCGAGCTTGTGGCATAAAGTATTTAAGTTTTTCAAAGAATTGTCATTGAATTACACTAACTGAATGTTTTTCAAGTGGAGAACAAAAAATGTCAAAAAATGTTAAATATTGTGAATCATGTGGAGCAAAAAATAAAACTAATGCAAAGTTTTGTGATGATTGTGGAAAACCATTTGATAAACCCGAAAAAACAGCAGGAGATAAACCTTCTCGAGTTTCGGAAGGTGTTGGTTTAGAAGTTGTTTCTTTAGTTTCCAGCATCTTAGGATTTACTTGTTTTCCTGTCATTGGTTTGATAGTAGCAATAATAACTGGTTTAATGTCACCTAATCCAAAAGAAAACAAATATGCGAAAGCAGGTATCACTATAGGATCACTAGGATTAATAGTACCAACAATCATATTGAGCTTTCTTGGAATTATTTTTGGAGCATTAGAAGGAACTGATGATTTAATTTGGATGCTCGTTATGGGAATAATCTTTTTGATTTTATCAGGGGTTGGCTTGTTCTTCTTCATCAAGTGGATGAGAAAACCCACAGCATAATTATTTCCTCATTTAGAGGAATCTATCTTTTTTTTAATCTACATTAAAGGCACTTAATTTTGCCATATCACTCATTCTTTTGAAATCTACCTCCGCAGCAATGTAACCAAAGCTCGCCCAGTTCTCTAATTTGAGGATCTCTTCTAGAATTTGTTTTGCTTTATCTTTTTGTTTGTTATAATAATACCAATTTGCTACCCCGTAACCTATAGTAGATAATCCTAATGATCCTTGTTTTCGAGCTTTTTCAAGTAACTGCTCGGATGTTATTTTGCCTTTATACATGAGTATGCAGTCATAGTAATGATGATTTTCTATAATATCCAATTCATCACCGATGTCCTGAAGATGCATATCTGCCTCAGATTTGATATTAAGTAATCGAAGAGTCATATAAATCCAATGAGCAGTCGAGACAATTTTATCATCATTATCTGATATCTCCAAACAATGCCTATAAGCAAGATTTGCTTTTGCATAATCACCATCAAGATAATACGCTAAACCTAAATGGTAAAAAATATTCGAATGAAGAGAACTAATAGGGATTCCACTAGGATTAGGAAACCCATCAGGTTCAATTTCATCTGATTTTCTATAGACTAATTGAGTTGCCTTCTCAAAATCAGAAATTGCTTGTTTGAATAAACGCAAAGTAATGAAACGATGACCTCGATGGCGATACATCCGAGCATCTTCGGGGAATTGCTTT
>JABLTI010000020.1 GCA_013166835.1 Promethearchaeati archaeon
CCATTATAATCTTCTGTAGTGATGATGGAGATACCTGGTAAATCATCGTTATTGTTATCTAGATATTTCTTAGCAGCAGTATACCTCAGTATTTGCAAGTAAGTTTTTGGTTCATCTAACTCATTATATGGTTGTGATAAAATTATAATTTCATTAAAAGTATCATCATCCATATCCGCAACTTCTACAGCATGAATTTTTACTACTTTTTCACCAAAGATATCTGTAGGATCATAGGGAGAATCAAAATCATCATTAAATTCATCTTTACCTGAATCATAATATAAAATCAATAATTGACCCTTTTGATCACTACAGACAATTTCCGCTTCTGAGTCATTATCCGGGTTTCCTATTGTTATATAACCCGTTAATCCTGGGGTATGGATATAAACATATTTTGACTGATCAAAATCCTTTGTGACATCATTCCAATCTGAAAAACGCAATAATCGACTATCTTCTCCACAAACATAGAGTTCTTCTTCACTGTTTCCATCAAAATCATATGCAGCGATTCCTTTCACCTGAAAGAGTTTACTTTGATGACCAGTGGTCCATGAAGACCAAATCCTTGTCATCTCTCCATCTAAGAAATCATAGATTGCCAACAAGTAATCCCCATTCTCATCTGTTTCATTAGAACTGACTATTATTTCTAAATCGCCATTACTATCAACATCCATTGTCCCCATAAATACTCCATTATTTATTCCAATAACATCAGATTTTATGTTAGTGTTTTCTTCAATTACATAATCAGCATAAAAATCGGGTAACCCTGTATCTTTTCCTATATAGATATCTCCAAGAAATCCAGCATTCGATCGTATTTCTGAAGGAGTTGAACTAACATAAGGCCAAGAAATCTCTTCATTAAACGAATCATAGCTTTCAAATGCTTCAAACCCAATCCCGGTAATATTTCCGGGTAATATTCCTAATATTGCTAGAGGAACTCTAATTTCATATTGTCTATGAGAAGTAGGTTCAAAATATGATTCATTGTATGCAGTATTCATTAAAATTTGTGATCCTGCTAAGGGTATACCAGGAGAATTTGATTCGATCTCTATCCAAGTTTTTGTTGAATCACTAAAATAACTATAATAAACAGTAGCTCCAGGATCAGCTTTCAGAATTATTGCCCTATCATTACTTGTAAAAACACCATTCTGATCTCTATCAATATAGATTGCTGCACCCCAAATAGTTACAGGTGTTTCTGTTTGAAAATTCACCATATCTAGTCCTATGTACAAATTAGTATTATCGTTTTGCAACAGAATTTTCGAATCGAAATTTTCATCAAAATCAAACATACTATAAACTGCTGCTGCAGACCACTCAGTTGCTAAAGAGCTTGAATTAAAAATTATTTTGCCATCTATTGTTGGACTGGCGTCATTCCATAAAGAGAAAATTTCAGTTGGTGTTGCTTGATTTGTATGGGCTGAGCCATAATCTATTGGATTAAGGTGATTCACATAAAGCGTAATAACTAACATTAATACAAGTAAAATAAGTTTAGATATTTGTTTCTTGCTAATCTTAATTGATCTTTTAAACACCAGTAAATCCCCCTTTCGTTAAATGGAAAGTACCTCTATTTAAAAGACAATTCTTTATTTACTAGTCTAAGATATATATAGGGAACTATTTTAAAAACAAAATGATTGTGGCAAAATCCATCAAACACTTATTGAAAAAAGAAAAAATAACATTTTCGGACATATTGTTTTAGTCGATTTGCCTTAAGAAAAAGAATATTATCTATAAAGCAATAAAATGATGCTAGAGAAAAGAAAATAATATCTAATTTAGGCTTTGGGTGCTTATTATATGCCGAGAGAATTGAAGCTGTTAAGAAAGAATTATTCAGAAATACAAAAGAACGAAATTTTCCAAGCTATTCGTAGTATTCGTAATAATATTGACTTAAAAAGTGATGAGAAAGAAACTGTTGAATTTGCGGAATTATTATTTCTATTGTTAGAGCATTTTAACAAAACAAGTGATTATAACAGTGCAAGAATCATACTTAATCAACTAGTTGAAGTTGCTTGGTGGGCACAAGAAGAATTAACAATAATTGATTTTCTTTCTCAAGGAATTTACAAAATTCTTATGGATAGTAATTCTGCACGAGGAGAAGATAGAACTAATCTCTTTAGTGATTTTATAGATATTATTGCCAGATTTCCAGAGAATCGAAAAATTTATTCTGCAATATCTCGAGCAGCTATTGAGCTAATCAAATGGGGAACTGATAAAGAAATTATTAAGATTCTTGAAATCATGAATCAAAAATCAGCTGTTTTCCCGCTTGTAGAATCCATACAAATTCTTGATGCTAAGGTTTTCATGAGCATCCTCTTTTATCTCGAAGAACAAAATTGTAAAACTATTAAATTTATTTACAATAAATTCAGTAGCTTTGCTATCAGTAATTTTGAAGAAGAGCAGGATGGTGGAACTGCGAGAATTTCTACTGTTTTACTCGGTGAAGAAGTTAATGAGATTTTACAGGAAGGAGCTATTAATGCAATCATTAACATGGCTCGAGTAAATAGTAAAAATGAGTGTGAAGAATGTTTACTCGGGATTAGAAGAGTAATTCAAGATTCAGAATATCTTCTCCGAAAAGATGGAAAAGAATTTTTCAGAGATATTTATCGATTAAGTTACACTTTGGATCAATACAAATTATGGGATCACTTCCTTGATTTACAATTAATTAAGGATCTTAAAATAGAGAGAGATAATGATGAAAAGTATCATATGGCTGAGAAAAAGCTCTTTACCATCCAAAAAACTATGCGGATAGAAGAATATGATTCTTTGAAAAGCAGGAGAAGAGGATTAAGACTTGCTTATGATTTGGAAGATCTTAATGATCTTGAAATGATAATTACTGAAATCACTAAGCAAAAGCTTCCAGAATTAC
This sequence comes from Promethearchaeati archaeon, assembly GCA_013166835.1. Lineage (GTDB taxonomy): Archaea > Asgardarchaeota > Heimdallarchaeia > JABLTI01 > JABLTI01 > JABLTI01. The sequence goes on from JABLTI010000020.1 coordinate 2,948, forward strand.
AACCAGTAAATTTAGTAGCAGAAATTGATGCAATAATCGATGATGATGAGTTATTAAAAGAACATCTGCGAGAAATTGGAGAGATTCCACAAGATAGACAAAGTCTTGATGAAATGCAAGATCAAATTACAAAAAGCGATGATGTGACTGTACCTGCTACTAAAGAAGATAAAATTGAAGAGCAAATTGAATTCTTAAGACAACTCGAACTGGAAAATGATAGATATTTAATGAATCAGATGGCGCATGCGAAAGGTTTGATCCTTGCTGTTGGAATGTTTGGTTTCTATAGTCCAACACTTAATATAACACCAGAAGAAATTCTCTCTCATTTAGAAAACATATGCGAACAGAATATGATAATTGAATTAGTTGAACCATTAGTTAGAGCAGTAACACTACGAGCTGCTCGTTTTGATCATCATGCAGCTAATATTCTACTGGAATTGCTTAATAGTAAAGGACAAAAATTTCTGACAAAGCATTACAAGTTATACAATTTCATTGACAATCTTGTAAGATTAATTAGTTATTTAGGAAGAACAGGTAAGAAAGAAGTTTTAATTAAGATAAAAAGTGAATTAGAAGAAGCAAATCGTCTAAGTTTAGATGATGAAACAATTCCACTTAAAATTGCCAGAGCTATAAATGAAGCTATTCTCTCATATTCTGCTGAAGATGAGCTACAAAAGATTGAGCTTTTGGAATTAGTTAGGGAATTAGCAAAAAGACATTCCTATAACTCAGATTTGCAAGTGAAATTTGTTGAAGGTCTTAATTTCTTAATCCTCGATTCAGGATTTTCAGATATAAAAATAACAATTCCTCTCATAGAGGAACTGATCGAATTTGCAAGATCATATCGAAATAACCAGCAAATAGAAGAAAAAGCTGCTCTTGGAATCTTATGGGGAATTGCTTTAGCAAAAATCAACAATCAAACAGGCAAATTGGATTCCTATAGAAAAGAAATCGATTTCATATCATCAAATTATCCTGAAAGCAATTATCTCAGAAAAATACAAGCTCTAACAGATGTTATACTAAAATAATCGGCTAAAGATTTATGTTAACATAAAATCATTTTTTCGAGCAGTTAGCTTTTCATTCTGATAGCTTTGAATAAACAATTACACCATTTTTACTTAGCTATTTGTCTAATTAAATTGTCTATAGTAAATTCTTGAATAAACTTATTAATAACATTGGTTTATTATATGCGATGGTTTGGTCGTAAAATATTTATAATATTTATGGGATTCAAAAAACCAAGGTTCATTTTTTTGCGTAAGTGAACTAACATACCATCATCACAATGATTACATCTATTTAAAGAAGTAGAATATCGCTACTAGCATAGATAAAAAAAGAATTGGAGAATAGATAAATGATTAATCCACATGGTGGTAAGCTAATTGATAGAGTTGTTTCAGAAAAGAAACGAGAAAAAATCCTTAGAGAGTACAAAGAGCTCCCTCAACTAAAGATTTCTAACGAAACAATTGAGGACATAAACAATATTTCTCATGGAGTGTTCAGCCCCCTTAAGGGATTCATGGGTGAAGAAGACATTGATTCCATAATCAAAAATGATCGACTTGCTAATAATCTTCCCTGGACAATACCAATTACGTTAAATGTATCTAAGAAAGTTGCAGATCAATACTCCAAAGGAGAAGAAATAGCAGTAATTAATGGTGAACAGAAAATAATTGCTATTCTACATCTTGAAGAGAAATTTCCTTACAAGAAAAAAGAAGTAGCTGAAAGCGTTTTTCAAACTCTAGATATGGAACATCCAGGCGTAACCAATGTTATGAATTCCCAAGATATTCTATTATCAGGAGAAGTTGATCTTATAAACACTGATATTAAACGATTTAAAGAATACACGTTCTATCCTAAAGAAACAAGAAAAATATTCAAAGAGAAGAAATGGAAAACTGTAGTGGGATTCCAAACAAGAAATGTGCCACATTTAGGGCACGAATATGTACAAAAAGCAGCGTTAACTTTAGTAGATGGATTATTTGTTAATCCGATCATAGGGAAGAAAAAGAAAGATGATTTCTTGGATCCAGTGATTTTAGGATCGTATAATATTCTGTTGGAGAATTATTATCCAAAAGAAAAAGCTACAATGGGCATTTTAAGAACAAGGATGCGTTACGGTGGACCTAAAGAAGCGATCTTTCATTCAATTATGCGTAAGAATTTTGGTTGTAGCCATTTTATTGTTGGACGAGATCATGCTGGTGTTGGTGATTTTTACGGACCATTCGATGCCCATGGTATCTTTGAGAAATTCGATGATTTAGAGATCCAACCTATTTGCTTCAGATCTTTTTATATTTGCGAAAAGTGTTCTGGTGTCGTCTCTGATAATGTCTGTCCTCACGATGGTACTGAGTATCAGAAATTTATTAGTGGTAAGAAAATACGCACTATGATTATGAATAAAGAATTAGATAATTTAGGAGAATACATGCGACCAGAGGTTGCCCAGTATTTGATTGAACAAAAAGATTTGTTTGTTAAATAATTAAAGATGTGATTAAATATGAATGACCCCGGTTTTGTTGTATGGTTTACTGGTTTATCCGGCTCAGGAAAAACGACTTTAGGAGTTGTTTTAGAGAAAGAATTGTTGAAACGTAATTTACGCGTTCAAAGACTTGATGGTGACATTGTAAGAAAATCTCTCACAAAAGACTTAGGTTTTTCAGAAGAAGATCGTAAGAAGAACATAGAACGAATTACCTTTGTCACACGTTTACTTGCTAAACATGGAGTTGCTACCTTAGTCTCTTTCATTTCACCCTATATATCAGTCAGAGATAATGCAAGAAAAGAAGTAAACGAAGAAAGTGCAAAATTCGTTGAAGTCTTTGTGAAAGCCTCTGTAGAGGAATGCGCTAGAAGGGATGTTAAGGGTTTATACGAAAAAGCATTTGCTGGTGAAATCAAAAATTTTACTGGTGTAAGTCATCCCTACGAAGAACCTCCTAAATCCGAACTAGTTTGTGATACTGAAAATGAAACTGTTGAAGAAAGTGTTCTGATTATTTTAGAATATCTTGAGAAAGAGAAAATAATTCCAAAATCGTAATCATAATCCATTTTCTCTTTTTATCATCTTTTTTTTAGTAAAATTTAATAGCTTCCTTGTTATTTCTTGTATAATCGGTTTGGCATTTACCGAGAGTACATTATATTGAGGCTCATCAATATGAAAGATCATTGGATAGTCAATAAGATACCACTAGCTGGCTCTTCAATAAGTAATATTCTTAGATTGTTAATCCAGAATAAATTGAGAGTACATCCAAAATATTGGCTGCGTTTAGCTTATGCTTGGACTTTAAGTAGTGCTACAATGTTTATGCGTTTTGTTGAGAGACTTAGTTTCAATAGAAAAATCAACAAACATCAGTTAAAAGAAGATCCGATTTTCATAATAGGTCATTGGCGTAGTGGAACAACCTATATGCATTATCTTTTTGCACAAGATGAAAGCAAAGGACTATGTTCCAATATTGAAGTTTATGCACCACATTACTTCATGGCTTTTCCTAAATTCACTAGAAAATTGATTGAATTCTCTTTGCCTGAAACCCGGCCAATGGATGAAATAAAGATTAATGCTGACTTACCTGGTGAAGAAGAACATTCTATGGGAGCATATCACAAATACGGTTTCTTTCATAGTATGATTTTTCCAAGAAACTTCAAAACCTATGCTAGTTACAAATCTTTCGACAATGCAAAGCCTCGAGATTTGAAAAAATGGAAGAAGAAATATCAATTCTTTCTTAGGAAACTCTCAATTAGGAACAGAGACAGGAAGCTTGTTTTAAAGAATCCTGCAAATACCTATCGAGTAAAACATCTCCTTGAAATGTATCCTAACGCTAAATTCATTCACCTGTATAGAAATCCGTATGAAATTTATTCATCGACAATCAAGTTTCACAACGATACAATTAAGGTATTTACCCTACAAACTTGGGATTATGAGGAGTTAAAACAAAATGTTCTTGATATCTACAAAGAACTCTATGTAGATTTTGATGAAAAGATAAAAGACGTTCCCAAAGAGAATTGGCTTGATATAAAGTATGAAGACTTCATTAGAGAACCTATGAAGACTATGGAGAAAGTCTACAAGGATCTAAAAATCGATGGATGGGATGAATATCAAGAAGCAATTCAAACTTTCAATGAAGAACAAAGAAAATACAAACTGGTAACCTATACTCACTCAGATGAATTAATCAATACAATCAATGAGGATTGTAGCTTTATACTCAAGAAATTTGGTTATGAGAAACTTGAAACTAAGGGCAAATAATTGCCTTTTACACTAATCATTATTATTGCAGTAAGATTAATAACTGCTTTATAAAAATCAAACATGATTGGTAGAATATAACCTTTTACAGGTGGATTCAATGGGCAAAAAACAGGAGAAAAAACCAAAAAAAAATAGAACTCATTTAGTTGTGAAAGAAGAACCACTAGCAGGTATGTCTTCTATCAATATCTGGCGTTTATTATTTCAGAATAGATTTAGAATTCATCCAAAATATTGGTTACGCTTCTGGTATGCCATTTTTCTGAGCTCAGTTATGACTCCTCTAAGAGTTCTTGAAGCGTTGAGATTCAAACGTAAGATTAAGAAAACAAAAATCATCCAAGATCCTTTATTCGTTATAGGTCATTATCGAACAGGTACAACATATCTAATGACTACTTTAGCTTTAGATAAGAGTAAAGGCTATGTTTCTAACTTAGAAGGATATGCTCCTCATTATTTCTTAGGTGCTGAAAAAATAATTACAAAAATTCTTGATGCCTCTTTGCCAGCGACACGTCCAATGGATAATGTGCCAATGGGTTCCTCTGAACCAACAGAAGAAGAATATTCCTTAGGAGCTATGCATAAATATGGTTATTATAATGGTTTCATTTTTCCAAGAAATTTCAAATTGTATTCCAAATACAATTCATTTGATCAATGCTCAGAGAAAGATGCTGAGAAATGGCAGAAAGTTTTTTGGTTTTTCTTGCAGAAAATGACTTTGAAATACAATGGAAAAATGCTTATTCTAAAAAATCCTGCGAATACTTATCGGTTAAAGTATTTGCTTAAAATGTATCCCAATGCAAAATTCATCCACATGTATAGGAATCCCTATTTGATGTATGCTTCTTCTGTAAGATTTTTCAGAGAAGTCTTTGCCATTTATGCTCTACAAACTTGGAAAGATGAAGATTTGCAACAAGGAATTCTAGACAATGTCAAAGAAATGTATGAGAAGCTAGATGTCGATAGAGCTCTCATTCCAAAAGAAAATATCATTGATATCAAATATGAGGATCTAATCAAAGAACCAATGAAACAATTCGAACGAATTTACAAAGAACTAAAAATTGATGGCTGGGAAGAAGTCAAAAAAGACATCAAAGCATACACTGATTCTCAAAAATCATACAAACCAAATAAATGGAATATATCAGATGATTATATCAAAAAAGTCAATAAGCACTGGGATTTCATAAGAGAGCAACATGGTTACGAAAGAATAGAACCAAAAAACAAAAAATAAGAAAATGAAAGGAATTATTTTTCCTTTAATTCCTTTATTTTTTCACTCACCTTTTTCTTGTAATCCGCTTTTATTTTCTTGATTTTCTCGGCTTGTTTCTGTTTATCTTTATATTTTTTAGGTTGACAGTATTTATCAAACCAATCTACTATTCGTTGCAATCGATCTAATCGTCTATTTGGTTGACCTGATCTTGAGAGCTCGTGTCCTTCTCCGGGATATCGAACAAGTTCTAAATCAAGGGTTGGGTTTAATCGTTTAACTGCTGTATAAAGCATTTCAGCATCTGGGATTGGTGCTCTGTAATCGGTTTCACTGTGAATAATACAGAGAGGTGTTTTGATATTCTTTGCATAAGCTGCTGGTGATCGTTCCCAGAGGAATGCGGAATCTTCAAGTGGTGTTACGCCAAATTCATCATCTATGAGAATTCTAGCTCCGTCAGTTGTTGCCCAAAAACTCGAAATAAAGTATACTCCTCTTTGAGATACTGCTGCAGCAAATCGGTCGTCATGACCAACAATCCAAGCTGTTAAGAATCCGCCATAAGATCCGCCGGTAAGTCCCATTCGCTTTTCATCAATGTAACCTCTTTTCACAACCTGGTCAACACCAAGTAATATATCTTGAGAGTCATCATCACCCCAGGCTTTCTCTGCTCCTTTGTAAAATGCTTGACCGTAACCATTGCTACCTCGAGGATTACAATAAAAAACAACATAACCTTCAGCAGCAAGAAGCTGGAATTCATGAAACATGGGAATGCTCTGGTGATTACTCCACATCACGTGTGGACCACCATGCATGTTCAATGCTAAAGGATATTTCTTTTCAGAATCGAAGTCAGGTGGGGTTAATACCCATCCTTGAATTTTGAAATCATTGTTATGTCCATCATACCAGATTTCTAGGGTTTCCCCGAGTTTCTTTCCATCAAGGAGGTCTTTGTTTGGTGCATGTAAAAGTTCCTCTTTCTTAGAGGTTATATTATATTTGAAGAGCTTTGATGGATCATTCACATAAAATGCTGGGTATGCTAACCATTCGTTGTCTTCTGAAATATCAAATCCATAAATCAATTTGTCTCCTACATCAACGATTTTTTCTAGTTCTCCAGAAGCAATTTCACATCGCCAGATTATGGCTATACCATTCTCAAAAACAAGGAAGTAAAGATACTTACTATCTTTTGTCCACTTTGGAGATAAAACGTTGTTGTCAATATCTTCTGTTATTATTCTACTCTCTTTTGTTTCAAGATTGTAAATGCAAAAATTGGATTGACCTAACGAACCCATATCTTCATTACCAATTTCTGCAGCTAGGTATTTTCCATCAGGAGATAATTTAAAGCTTGCACCCCAAGCATAATGATCTTGAATTAAAGGCATGACTTCCTCATCTGGAGTAATTTTTACGAAATCCCAAATTCTTGATTCGTCACCTGTGCCTGGTTTCTGTCTCGCACTGATTACAAATGAATCATCTGGACCAAACTCAACAGTAGTGTAATCATCAGTGGTACTATTTGTCCAACGCTCCACTTTTTTGGTTTCTATATCAATAATGTGGATTTGTCCTTTACGATCATCAAAATATGAAGTACCTGATCTGTAAACCTCTCGAGTTATTATTCTGGGTTCTTTTTTCTTCTCTTCTGCTTTCTTCTTACCCATTTGAAGTAATGCTGTATCATCTGGTTCTATGAGTTTCAATTCTTCAGGGGTAGGTTCTACTAGCTCCTCTTTGTTTAGTCTTGAGATAAAAACAATCTTCTTTCCATCCTTACTCCAATCGAAAGAGGGCATAATACCATTAGACATTTTTGTAAGTTGGATTGCTTCACCACCATCAAAAGGCATGAGATAAATCTGTGGTTTCGGTGGTTCAGTTGGTTTTCCGGGGGTTGGTTTCTTCAATACAGTTCGTACGGAAACAAAAGCCAAAGTTTTACCGTCTGGAGACCATTTCATACTAAAATCGCTTGGTAATCCCTGAGTAAATTGCTGAGGTTGTTCTCTATGACGCCAGATAGAATTCCTATAGCCATTATCATCCCTAATTGCCTGATTAATGACATAATAAACTTCATCAGATTTAGGTCTAATCTTTGTATCAACAATTTGTTTTAGCTGAAATAAATCATCTAAACAAATTTTTTGCTTTTCTTTAGAATTTTCTTTTTTAGACATAATTAGTAATTCAAACTTCTGAATTAATAAATCTAGTTTTGTCTCTTTTTGATGATAGCAAAAAAGTGAATATTAAATTAAAAAAAATAAAGAAAATTCACGTCTTCTTGGATGATGCTTTAACCATTGCGTCTACGCTAGCATATCCGAATTTTGGAGCTAATTTATCAAGAGCATTTGTTGCAGCCTCTCTAACCAACAGGCTTTTGTCATCAGCTTTTGCTTTGTTTAATTCGAGTACTGCATAAATGACATTATCACCCATTCCTTCTAATACTATTGCAGCACGTTGACGGACCTTTTCACTTGGATCTTCTCTTAAAGCTTTAACTAATGCTGGAACTGCTTCTTTTGCTTGATTACCTATCCATTGAAGAGAAATCGCTGCTTCAACACGAACATTTTCACTTTTATCTTCTAATAAGGCTTTAATTAATTCAGGAACAGCTTCATCTGCTGCTTGTGTTCCAATCCAACCTAAATCCCTTGCTGCTTCTATTCGAGTGCTTTCGCCCCAGCCCTCTCTTAATTGCCAGATCATTTTATCTAGCTTTTTCTTATCTGGTCCGCTCATAGTGGTAAATCCTATTCTTTTATTAAGGAAACATTTTAACAATTAATGAACAATAAAATATTATTAGCATTAGTAGTAAATAAATTACACTGTTCGGTATAAAGAAACTGCATATGCTATTATATAAATTGCATGGTTGTAACTAGATTTTTCCTTAAAATCTAGCGGAAATATTGAATTATTGTAAAAATAGAAGTTCGGATTGAGATAGATATGACTTTACGACACAAAAAACATCCTACAATTTCTATTTTTCTTTTAATTCTATTACTGTCTAATTTTGTTTTTATTTCACAACCCGACTTTCCTCTCTTAAAAGCTCAAACACGCAACGAACAAATAGAACTTACTGCCGATTTTGCACCAGTAAAGTCATCAGATTATTTGTTAGGTGTCACTTATACTTGGCTTGAGGATTTCAAAGTTATCGGATCAGCAGTTATCAGTGATTCCATTGGGAACAGTTACATCACTGGTACTATTAATACAGATCTTTTAACAACTACAGATATTTTTATTGGGAAAACAAATTCCTCAGGAGGAATTTTGTGGTTGAAGAAATGGGATTTCCAGGAAAAAGATATCGCTAATGACATAGTTATTGATGAAAACAGAAATCAGCTCTTTGTTATAGGTGAAACCCTAGTTAATACTACTTTTGGATATTCCGATATGCTAGTAGTTTGTTTTGATTCCATTACTGGTGAAGAGATTTGGAATGCAACCTATGGTGAACTTGCACTCTCTGAGGAGGGGAATTCAGCTATTTATTACTCAAGTAAAATATACATTACTGGAACTCAAACAACATATTTCCATTTATACTCCTCACCAAATATTTTTTCAGTATGCATTGATAGCCTAAACAGCTCTCTCCTTTGGATGCAAAACTATACTAACTCCTCATACGACATTTCACCATCAATCATTTTTAATGAAAACCTAGGAGAGCTCTTTTTAGTCTTTAATCGTTACCTAAAAATATCAAATTATCAACAGTATCGTTTTCATTTAAGCAAACTATTGTTGAATGGGAGTTTGATTTGGGAATTTGTTTATGGAATAGATGATAGTATCAAGATCAATGATATTGCTTTTTCGAAATCAACAAATATGATAAAATTAACTGGTTATTGCAATGAAGATGAAAATCCTGAATACAAAGATGCAATTTTACTCTCACTTGATACTTCTGGGAACTTGTTGCAGGAAATAAAATTTGGCAGTGAGAGCTTTAATGAGTTTGCTTTAACAATATCTACTGTAAATAGTTCTTTATTCATTGGGGGATATGGAGATAGTGAAGTGAAACGCAATCAGGCATGTTTCTTATCAAAAATTAGTTTGGTCGGGGATGTTTTTTGGTTTGAAAAAATAAATAAATTCGTTATAAGCTCAATTAATGGTTTGTCGATCGATTCACAAGACAGACTCATTATAGTTGGTTCATGTAAGTATGATTATGATTACCTTTTTGAAAGATTACTTTTAGCAATCACTAAGGATTCTGACAGCGATGGTTTAAGTGATTATTTTGAAAGCAGTATTGGAACTGATCCGGAGAACCCTGATTCCGATGGAGACGGTTACACAGATGGGGAAGAATATCTTAGCTATACAGATCCATTGAAATCCAGCAGTAATCCAAAAAATAGACAAAGAATGAGGAATTTTGCCATTTCATTATTCACATTGTTATTAGTATTTTTTTCAATAATTCAATTCAGCATTAATACGTTTTCACAAAAAAAGCAACCAAGTGATACAACACCAATTGCTAAGTTATTTGAGAAAATTAAGACGAAACTAAAGAAAAAAAAAGTTCGAATCAATAGATAGAATGAATTCATTTCTTTTCTAAAGATTTAAGAATCTACGCCAATCAAATGAAAATCGTTCATCATAAACAGATTAAATTATCTTGAGGTTAATTCATGCCAACTTGTCATAGCTGCGGTTCAATTGTTGAAGAAGGAAAAAAATCATGTCCATTTTGTGGAACAAAAATTAGATCCGATGTTTCCATAGTTCAACCATCTGAAATCGATGATGAAACAATTGAAATTATCATTAAACAGAAAGCAGTTCCAATAATCGGTGAAGAGCAAGATAGTGATACTATAGTTCTTCATACTCCTGATATTGAGGAAATGGAATCTTTTGATGATGATGAAGAGCAGATTATAACTCAAACATTGGATATTGTTCCAGAAAGAAACTACATTTATTGGTTTTTGTTAGGAATTATTAGTGCAGGCATAATTTTTCTCATTTATTTATTCTTGAATATTCAAGATCTCGAGAAGCATTCACAATATCCAAAAGATCCTCGAGCAGATTCTATCAAAGTTAATTCTTCTCAAACACTGCTGTTCTTTCTTATAGCTGTGTGTTTTGGCTTCATACCTATTTTGTGGTGGATTTACTATAAAAAGTATTCAAGTCTATATTATCACCTTAGAAATCAGAGAAATAATTTTGCACCTTTCAAAATTCCTCATCCAATTTACTATATGCTTCCCTTGATTTGTTCACAATTACTAGCTATAGTTCCATCAATTATTGGATTTGCTATACAAGTGAATATACGAATTGAAATGCCAACTCTCTTTTGGGGATTATTTGGTGGAATATTAGTTCTCTCATTAATACCCATTGTTTTGGATTATCTCTGGCAGAGAGCATTCAATGCTCATATAAAAACAACCATGGCAAAATTACAAATCATGGGCAAGATTCGAGCCAAAGACACAGAAAACAAGATGTAGTTTTAACGTGTTTTTATAGTGAAATCTCAATAATATACTATGCAGTTCATAGACTCACGCAATTGTTGCTGGAATTGCGAGTATTTACGAATAGATAATTTTTGCTTAGCAAAGGGAAAATACATCCTTTCAAAGAACACTAGCAAAACCAGAGATTGTTCACTTTTTAGTTGTAAAAATCTTAAATCAAGCGAGGATATTAAGGAAATTAAAACTGCAGGTGTTAAAGAAATCAAAGAAATCCTTCTTGAAGTTCAAAATGGGTCAGCTACTAATTCTATGAGACAAGAATCAGCTGAAAAGAAGTGAGATAAACAAAAATGCCTGAAAAAGCAAAGACATTTTCCGAGCTGTCAAATTCCCACAATTCAAATACTATTTTGTAGCCATTTGCATCGTACCCTAAATGAGTGAGAATAGTTGAATTGAAATTAAATGTCATTTCAGTTTGAGTAGTCGGGCCCCACTGTTCGTCTCTATTCAGAACTTTGCTTTTCCAATATTCTTCATAGAAATAAGTAGAGGTATTTGATCCAAAAGTATCCTCATCAATGATTAGAGAATACAATCCAATTTTTAGCCGAACTTCAAAGAATTTAGCTATTTGATATTGATTTTTTACCATAAAGAATAATGATATGTTTTCTGATAATCCTTCAGTTTGATTATAGATAACACTTGTTGGATAATTATCGGCTATATAGAGCTCATCGGTTTCGTTATATGTTAGGATACTTAGTTCTGCATATCCACTTCCACCCAATGGAGGTGTGAAAATCATTATTGTGGTGACAATGATACCAATTAAAGTTAAGACCATTACAATCTGAGCAAAAAGCCTGAAATTGACTTCTCTTTTTGCCTTTGGTTGTTCCTCATTTGAATTCATTTTTTTTCACCACACTATTCATCCTCTATGTATACGATCTCTAAGTCCTTGAATTCATCATCACGTCTATTTTTGTACCAATCTCTAATATTCCTACCAAAGAAGACAATTATTGCTGCAACGAGAATTATATTGAATGGAATTAGAATGTAAGGGAACAATCTTCCGGTCTTTAAATCAGTAATTAGTTCAGTTGTTTCCTCTATAACTTCTTGTGCTTTTTCATATGCATCATCATAAAGACCATTGTTATAATCTTGAATTGCAGTATTAATTTTTGTAATTTGTTGAGTTATAATAATGCCTTCTCTACTTGCTTCTTCTATTTTAGTAAAAGCAGTTGTTATTGCATCATATGCTTCTGTTTTTGTTGCTCCTGATATGAAATTTGATTTATTAAATACAGGTATGAAAAACACAACTGATAAGAAAAGGCAGATTATGACAATTTTTCTTGAAAAAAGGGTTTTTTTGTTAAAGATTTTTTTTTAAACAAACCAATCATTCATCCTTTATTTCAGTTGTTGATTTCTTTTTCTTTCGTTGAAATATAAATCCATCTCGAGCGAGTTTTATTCTCAATACGAAAGTAATTATCATACAAACTAGTGTTATAATAATCAAGCTTAATCCTATTGATAGTGGTGTAAAGTGAAACGTATAATTTAGGAATAGTCCATCAAGAATCAATACAAGTAAGCTCAAACCAATTGCAGTAGCACCTCTTTCTAAGAATCTAAAATTATCATTAATTTCTGGAAAAATCGCAGAGGTTAAAGACCAGCCTGTTAAGATTAGCATAAAGAAGCTAACTATAGCATATCTCACATAAAAGAAGAAACCACTCTCAACATCTATTAGAACAAATATCAGAACTAAAGCCATGACACCAATACTTATCCAAAACTCTTTGGTGTAATAGTTATTCTTGATAAAATACTCTTTAGGTTTCTTGGGTAGTTCAGTAGGTATTGGAATTGGTTCTTGCAAGGTAATTTCTTGATTGATTTCCCTTTCTCTTATCACGGATATTATTTCTTCTTCTGGTATTTCGTATTTCTCTTCAACGATTTTGATTAAAGATCTAATATCCTTTGGTTTGACTTCACCAAGAACAGAATCTATATTATTATTAATTTCCTCTTTTCGCTTTGCTGCTTCGATCTTCTCTTTTCGATCGTTTTTACTCTTCTTTTCCTTCGACAAAGACAATTTCTCCTAGGGAAAAAAGGAAGGAATTCTCATTCACTTCCAATTGATGTCACAGCTGCTTTTGAGTTTACTAATTCACCAGGTTTGTCTCTTAATCCCACAACCCAACCAAGTGTTATTATTAGTTGATGCATCCATATCCACATCATCGAGAACGCTCTTACTTTCAGAGCACGATAAATTAGCATTAAACCTACAAATAAAAGTATCCAGAATAAAAATGGCAACCAAGTTGTTACCATATCTGCTAGGTTTTCGTACAGCAGAGGTTTTGTATCTTTTATACCACCAGTTGCGACTGACCAAGTAGCCCATCTTTGGAATCCAAGTCTAAGGAAGTTAAGTGGAAAGATAATTACCGGAGTTAAACCAATTGCAATTCCTTTATTCACTTTCTTACTAGGCGTTACGTAAAGCAAAGCAACCATCAGAGCAAACAGCAGAACACCAGAACTAACAACATTCGTAGTAAATGCATTATCAGGATTCAGCAATTGAAACGTTGATTGCCACCAGAACGTATTGTATGTTTCTGCACCTACTTGGAGTGCACCAAATGAACCAGCTATATTATCAGATGCCGTACCAATAACTCGATTTAAAGCTGGGATAAAACCAATTCCTATAATCACTAATGATATTCCAGCGAATGTAGAGAAAGTTCTCTTAAAGAAAGACCATTTATTTGATTCGATTTCCTCTTTAGGATAAAAATTCTTGCTTGTAATTTCTTCTACTCGAGTAGGAACACTTCCTTCTGTAGTAGATTCTTCATAAGAAACAACTTTATCTAGATAAAATGCTTTTCCTTGAATTCTCCAAGTTATACGCTTGAAACCATCTACCATTGCGTCTATCCATGCTCCGAACGTCGAAACTATTCTCACTCCAGTTCGCTCTATTACCAGAGTAAAAATTACTATTCCTACAAAGCCAAAGACTTTACTCAGCATATCATGAGCCCAGAAAAACGCCTTATCAGCATCTCCCCATAATTTGTATAAATATTCAGTAAACCAGAAATGAAATGCAACTCGAAAAGTATTACCAATATGCATCATTAATAAATTAGTAACATGTGCAACTGCTTTGTTTTGCCACTTTGCTGGTGTAATGAAAATCAAAGTCATTAGTAATGCACCTGCTTCCATCCCTGTACATGCTCGAATAATGAGGAGTGTACGTGGGTAGGTACCCATTCTTATTCCTGGAAAATGGGGATAACCAAAATAAACATTTGAGTTTGTTAATGGATCAGGGTCAATTCTTTGGTAAAATCCTACTGAAAATTCACTGGTATCCAAGCCAAATATTGAATCTAATAACCAAACAGAATTATCCCTCACCAATACTTCAAGAAATTCAAACGCTCCTAACCAATCTAATACGAAGTAGAGGAAAAACATCAAAACTATAAAAGCAGGGAAAGTCTTCAAAAAGAAGTTTAGTCTATCTCGTGAAGTATTCGGGTACCAGGATACATAACTCATGTTCATCAAACCTTATGTTGTTTTCTTGATAATTATTCAAAAAGATTTGCTTTGCTTTTCTAAGGTTATGTGTTAAATAAATTAATGTTATCTTAATAATAGAAACAAAAATATTTGGAATTATTATAAAAAAATAGAGTTGTTTATGGTTCATTTTCTAACCATTTCTTTATGGTTTGTTGACCGAGTCCGGTTATTTTCCAAAGATTTCGCCTCTCTCTTTTCTCCATCAAAACTACATTTTCAAGAAGCATGTTTTTTAGATGATAAGCAATCGAGGCATAATTAGAACCGATACCGTCTGTGATTTCTGCAGTTGTGAAGAACTTTAAGGGATCATCGTAAAGGAATTGAAGAATTTTGTTCCTCATCTTTAATCCTATACGAGTATTCCTTTTTTTTCTGAGAATTGCTTCTGAACGTTCAATCTTTTCTTTTGGCAAATACCTTCCAACCAACTAAAATAGTAAAATTCCTATGATATTATACTTATTTTCTTAATTAATGATTTCTATCAGCATCTTAAAAATAAGTCGGTTATAATAGCACATTTTTTATAGAAGCGAAGTAAAAATCGACAAAGATTAGTTACAATGAGAAGTAGGTTGATTCCAATGAGCAAAACAAATGAAGAAATTGAAGTTATTAAAGGCACAGGCAATGTACGTTTTGAGAAACTCTCAAGATATGCTAAGATTAGAAGCCCATTAGAGAAATTCGAAGTTGTTGAGCAAAAAATAGAGTTTCGTAAAGATCCATTGATCAATCATTGGTCTAGAATTAACCAACTAAGAGCTGATCGTGTTAAACAAGCATTTGCTCCTGGAGAAGACTTTGAAACTAATTTACAGTCGGTTGTTGAAAATTCTGCAAAGAAATGTTTCTTCTGCCCAGAGAATATGACAAAATTCACTCCGAAATTCTCTGAAGATTTAGGATTAGGTGAGAGAATTACTGTTGGAGAATTCAACTTATTTCCGAATCTTTATGTGTTTTCGCAATATCATGCAGTAGGAACCTTAGGTAATGATCACTTCACTCAATTAGATAAATTTACTCCAAAAATTTGGCAAGAAGCAATTGAGGGAACAATGAAATTCTTCAAAGCAGTCCATAATTCTGATAAGAACGTAAAATATCCATCTATTAATTTCAACTTTTTACCTCCTTCGGCTTCATCGATAATTCATCCTCACATACAAGTCATCCAAGATATTAAAGCTACAAAATTAACAGAAAAATTACTTCGTAAAAGCCAACAATACACAAATGAGACTAAGAGTAATTATTGGTTGGATTTAATTGCATCCGAAAGAAACCTTGGTGAACGTTTTATCGCTGAAAATGAATTTATGACTTGGTTAGCTACCTATTCACCAATGGGCAAGAATGAATTAACAGGAATTGTTACTATCCCGAAAACTGATATTTCCACTTTTACAAAAGCAGATTCCAGAGATTTGGCTGTAGGACTAACTAAAGCATTTAAAGCTCTGTACCTTGCAAGAGGAGCAACATCAGTCAATATGGCATTATATTTAGGACCTATTGGTCAAGATAGATCTGATGATTACAGGATTAATTTAAAGATAGTAAGTAGACCAAACTTACTTCCAAATTACACAGGAGATATAGGTTTTATGGAATTACTTCATTACGAACCAATTGCTGCTGCAAGTCCTGAAAGTATAGCTGAAACGGTACAAAAGTACTTCTAAATCAGAGTACCGAGTTTGCCAAAAAAACAGTAAAATGCTACTTTATTTTCTCATTAATTATTATTATATATAGCAATAGAACAACCTTTTTTTAGTTAAATATGTGTTTATTAAATATAATTTCCCAAAAGTTATATAACAAATGAAGCAATTGAAGATTTGATAAACGAGTCATTTATCAAAATTTCATTTACTGGAATTCATTGAAAAGAACAAGACAAAGGTATTTGGAGATAAAAAAGGTTTGAGTTTCCTTAGAAGATTAATTAGCGCTGACAAAAGAAAAGGTTTAGATGGTGGTCCTGCCAAACAACATGTTGCTATTATTGGATTAGATGCAGCTGGAAAAACTACTATTATGAAGAGGATATTACGTTCTGAATACACTCTTTCCAAACCAACTTTTGGAGTAAACATTGAAGTATACAGATATCGAACTTTAGAATTCGTTGTTTGGGATCTTGGTGGTCATGCTCCCATAAGAAAAACATTATGGAAGAAATTCGTTACTAAAGCTCAAGTTATTGTTTTTGTAGTGGATGCTGCAGATAAAAAGCGTTTTAATCTAGCTAAGGATGTTTTCTATGAATCTTTAGAAAACACAGAGCCAAATGCTCCTATTCTTTTCTTAGCAAACAAATCAGATAAAGAAGATGCTGCCTCTTCAGTAGAAGTAATGGAAGCACTAGAACTTCAGAAAATGACCCGATCTGATAGAACGTTCAATATGTTTCGTTGTTCAGCTTTAACAGGTGAAGGATTATTCAATGCTTGGGATTGGCTTGTAGATATCGTTGCTAAAGACAAACACGTTCCAACCTGGCATGTAAAAATATTCTCCGCAGTTGCATTTGATTCAAATGGTAAAGAATTAGATCAAGCCATTTTTGGTAATCCAACGCAACAAGCAAAAGTGGCTACGGCTTATCGGGAATCTATAAAAGAGACGGAACGGTTTGCTAAACAGATGCGAGACTATAATGAGGCTGTAACAGTATTAGAAATCATGGAAGATTATCAATTAGTTATTACTAAAAACAAGTTATTTGTCTTGGGTATTCTCATAGACGTTAACGATCCTGTTAGCAGGGTTTTAACAATTGCAAGTCGTATTTTTGATGCAATTGAAATGGATTATCTCAAAGGAATATCTGTTTCGTTAGAAAAAGTGATTTCAAATTATTTCCCCTTAGACGCAATTTCGTGAAATCACTATTTTATTTCTTTTATCCTTTATTTTTCTTTTTTATTTACACACCGATAATCATTTATAAAATATTGTTTCTAAATAATAGTAAAAAAAGATATACTTAGGTGATTTCCTTCGTGAAGGGAGAGGAATCTATGAAAAAAACAAAAAGTGCAATAGAAGCATTCTCTAATTACTTGCAAAAGAAAGAACATATCATACCTTGGGTTCTATTAATTGGAGAAAAAGGATCAGGTAAGACAACTTTGCTTTATTATCTACTATCATCCAATCGTGACAAAGTTTTCCCAGAAACAGCTCTTAATTGGATAGATATTTCTTATGGGGCAGAATGGTTTAAACTTATAGATTTAGGAGAGGAAATCTTAACGGATAATATGGTTACAGAATATTTCTTGTCAATTGCAGATGGAATTGTCTATGTTATAAATGGAGAATCAGATGAATCCCTCAGAGAATCCACAGAACAGTTCCATAATATTGTGGATAAAATTCCATCGAATGTACCACTTCTTATTATGATTAACAAAAGAGATCCTGAGAAAGACGTTAATCTGAGCCAAGTTTTAAGTAATTATGATCTTGGTAGAATTTCTTCACCAACAGATCCTCGATCATTTCACTTTGAGATCTGTACAATTATAACAGGGGAAGGCATCTACAGAGCTTTTGATTGGTTTGTCTCGAAACTAATGGCTTATGAAGGCTATCATGAGATAGTAAATGTTCATAGAGTGTTAATCTATGATGTAAATGGTTTACTTGATTTTGATGCTCAATTTTCAAATATAACAGATAGTGAACAAGACGCTGTTTTAATTACTGGTTTATTGTCTGCTCTTAACTCCATGACGAGAACTTTATTTAAAGATTCCAGTTTTTTAGATGTTGTAACAGTGGGAGATTATTCCATGGTTCTTGTTTCAAGCAAACAAAAGATCTGTTGTTTGTTTGTTGAACGAGGTGGAGCTATTGGTAAAGCGAAGCAAATAGCAGAAATGATACTTGATAGATATTTAGAAGAAGGTGAAAGTGGACGAATTGCTATAGAGAATATTGTGGAAGAAAGCAAGCATAAAGATGAAGATATATCCATTTAGCAATTTTTATTAATTTAAAATCAAGATAATGATAATACACTGTAGAGATATCGGTTAAAGCAAATTTATAAATTTAAAAAAATATATCAATGCAGAATCATTGCACAAAAATCAAAACATCAATCAAAAAATAAACACAAGAAGAAAGGATGAGAAGAAATGTCAGGAATGGAATCGAAAAAAGAACATTTGTTAGGAATCGTGTTTGTGACCTTTGAAGATACTGGTCCCTCAGTAATCTATAATGATACTGACCTCACTGAAGAGCAAACACTTACTTTGGCAGTAGAAGGAATGACTATTGTAGGTCTAGATGAGGGATCACAAGGAAAAACATTGAAAGAAAAAAAGGCATCAATATTTGATACCATGGATGATAAACGTTCGTTCGGACCATTACCTGTCCCAGATGCTCAAGATCTTCGTGCAATGGCTATTACTTTCGATGTTGAATCTGTTGATTCATCTGATCATAGAATTACGGAATTCGGTCGAAAATGCATTTTATTCCTTCTCTTTAGAGAGGATTATACGCGAGAAATTCTTGACGCATATGGCTTAATCAAACCATATTTCTCTGTTATAGTAAGAGATGTAACATCTGAAAATGATTTAACTCATGCAAACTTACTAGACATGTCCCGAAAGATGGGTTTGCTCTTTTCAGGGAAACTCCCTCGTGTCTTCACACTTACGGAAGATGGTTCTCCAAAAGAACTAATAGGGAAGAAAATTCCTGCATCAGATGTTTTCTTAGTTGCAGACAAAAACAAAAGCACCTTATCAATTCTCTTCTATCATCCGGATCCAACAGTTTGGAGAAGAAGACAAATTTACAAGAGTGCTTCAGAATTGAATTCAAGTGTCTTTAAGAATAAATTGAAAGTTATCACTGTCACCGAAATAGCAGAGATGTCTAAGATACTTGATAGGTTAAATGTATCCATTGAAAAAATATTTTAATCCATGAGAAAAGGCAGATTCGCTTTTCCTCATTTATTTCTTATTTCCCTTTAAGTCTGTAGAAACGAATAGCTTTATATTAAATGTTACATTTTAATGGTTTGTTAAAACAGATTTCTCTAAAAGAATGAAAGCATTAGGGGCGCTGCAATTGTCAAAAATCATTGCTAAGGTTGTATTTGGTGGGGATGGTGGAGTAGGAAAAACCACACTTATTCAGCGTTATCTTACAGGTGAATTTATAGATACAACTAAGTTGACTATTGGTGTTGGATTCCACATCCATCAGATGAGTTATCAAGGCAGAGATATTTCTTTGAGTGTCTGGGACTGTGGAGGACAAGAACAATTCAAGCAAATGGGTATTTTTGATAATTATTTCAGAGGAGCACTTGTTGCTATTTTGATGTTTGATTTAACTCGAGCCTTATCTATTGGTGGACTCGATACTTGGCATAGTTTCGTAGACCAAAGCGTTAAGACTGATATAATAATTATCGGAGGTAAAAGTGATCTTCCAAGAGATCCTCTCCTATCTGATGATATAATAGAAGAGACAATCAAGAAGTATAAGGCTAAAAGATATATTGAGACTTCATCTGCAAATGGACTTGGAGTAGATTTGGTATTTAATGAAATTGCTCGATTATCATTAGATAAAATACCTGATTTGTATTGAAATCGTTAAAGATGATATTTCGTTTTTAATTTGTCTATCATTGCAATAACATTAGGAATAGCCGCTTCCACCTCTTTTGAAAGTCCAACTCCGAAACCAGCTATATTCTTTACTTGCACACCAATGATCCTTATTTCTTCTGGGAGCTTAAAGTCCTTTATTGCGAAGACAAGCTTTAAAGCTGTTAATGCATCGAAACCATGTGTAGAACTTAATCCTTTTACTTCTGGAAGATTCTTATCCTTAATTTGAAATTCAACAATTTCACCTGGTGTAAGGTTTTCAATATCAACTGCATCTATAATAATTACATATTTCCACCCATCAAGAGCTAAAGCAATATCTACTCCGCCCGTCCCTAAATCAGTAATTTTAATGGTATCAGGAAAAGGGATTTTTTCTAATTCTTGTATAATTCTAATCGCTATTCCATCATCTAAACGAGTTAAATTTCCAACACCAATGATGTGTAGATCTTTTCTTTTTGGCATTGTAATTCATTCCATTTGATTTGGGATTAAACCTCAATCAGATTATAGGTACGGTGTTTGTGCTCTTTGTTTTATGTTCCGATTTAGAAAGAAGTTAATAATAACACTAACAATTTTCATTATACCTATAAACATTAATCCCCAAGTTAAGAAATTGGTAATAGCTGTAAGCCATTCTGTATTTCCAACTTCTACACTTACCACAGCTAATGCAGAGATAACATTGTTTGTTATATGAATAAAGATAGCTGATTCTATGCCATATTTTACAAATGCATAGCTAAGAAAGAATCCCGATAAACTTGCTTGCACAATCTTCCAAGCGCCCCAACTACCTGTCCAACCTTCCCAATGAGCAAACCCGAAAATTAATGATGAAATTCCAATAAAGGACCATTCCACATAACCAATGGTTTTGTATTTACCCCTTATAGCAAGAAAAATATTAGAAACTTTTAGTCTTTTCTTCTCAACATTTTTTTCTATGGATACAGAATCTGTCATAGCATTTTCTTGAATAATGAAACGGATCAATACAACAAAAATCATCGGAACACCAATAAGAATAAGTCTAAAGCTAAGTTCTTCAAAAACACCAGCCCAAGCAACAGCGATTATTGAAACAAATGGATCTTCAGCAATCGGTCCAGTATCTCCTCCTGAAATAAATGGAGTTAATATTAGTATGATAATTATAGAAGAAATCATGGACGCACCTAGTAATTCAATTGATTTTATGAAAGGCATGTTTTTTATTTGGTAAAAGGCAGTGGGCAGAATCCCTTTCCTCTCTTCTAATGGACTTAGTTTGAGAATGTGAAGTTCTTGTTGTGAACTGGATTTTTCTATGTCAGTATCTAAGAGTTCGGTAGTATCGTCTTTCTTTTCAGTTCCACCAATTACATCAGGATCAGAACGTTTTCTCTTGAGCAAATATTTCACAAGTGTTGGTAAAGTCATGAGTAGAATACAAGAAAAGTAAATGAAGAATAACAAAATGTAGATGTTTGATTTAGTCATATTGATTGGTATGATAAAAATGTAAAACAACCAAAAGTATTCATTTATTGATACAATTTCATTTGGATTATAAAAAATCCAACCAAATATAGAGACTATAATTAAAATTGCAACTAGACTTGAGAGTCCAAGAAAGAGGAATCTTAAAATTTTATAGAGACCATTCCAAGCATCGTTATCTGGTTTATACGTAAGCAAAGAAATTCCTGCAGTCATGAAGATTACTACAGGGAGAAGATTCATTCCTATCAATGCACCATAAAGCGCAGCTTTGCTAAGTCCAAAATCTGCAGTTCCTAATAATTCTAAAAAGACATCCGATTCAGTTACAAAGAGGGTTATAAAGAAAGTTACTAAAGCACCTATACCTAACACTATGAATATAATTCCAAAAACCATAGCAATTGTGTTTCTTGATTCCAATCTTTGTCTTCGTTGTTGTTCTTTAAGTCTTTCCTGAACATCTTGAGGTAGTTTATGAAGTGGAGTATATACTGATTGTTTATCACTAGCAATTGAAATTGCAGGTGATTGTTGTGCACGTTGAGTTGATTGCTGAGTCAATCTCATTGGTGAACCACAGTAACCGCAGTAGGAATTATAGATTGGAACCTCTACTCCACATTTACTACAATTTACTTTATCTACGAAATGATGACCACAAAAGTTACAAAAAAGGTTTGCTTGAGGATTTTTCTCTCCACAATTTGTACAAATAGTTGACTCTTTGTCAGTTTCAGTGACATCTTCTTTTTCTTCATTGGGTGAATTATTGTTCTCCTCTTCCATTAATAAACCACCAAATCATTTGAAATTAAATTCACTAATCTATAGTAGTTATTATTGCTGTTCACATTTTAAACAATTGCATTCTTTTTTTATTGGGTTTTTAATTTAGAGGTTTATTAAGAAATTCCCTTGATGAACAATTAGCAGTTTGTAAAAGTATAACACAAATCTGAGAATTAAGAAGGTTGTAATGATCAAATGAGTAAAATTTCTGGAATATTACTTGATTTTGACGGTGTTTTATCCTCTATTGTCGTGAGATTAGGGTGGCCGTTCTATCATGCATTAAAGAAAGTGAAACCGAATGCAAGAAAAATGGAAATTTTGTACTCTCTTAATGAAATAATGAATATGTACTTGAAAGAAGAAAATCGAAATCTATTTTATGTTCCAAAAATGGTAATAAAAATAAGTAGAAATCTTCAACTAAATTATTTTCAAATGTTTAGATTTATAGTCTATCTTCTTGTTTTAATAAAGAAAAATAATAATAATATTGCTCCTGAGGATCGAGCAGATGATGTTTTGAAATTTGTTACTAATAATTACAAAACAGCTATTGTAACTCATGCTGAAAGAGAGGTTATTCATTCAGCATTTAAGAAATTCAAGTATCTGAAGGATATTGATGTAATAATCACACAACAAGATATGAAATACACGAAACCACATCCTGAAGGATTAAATAAAGCAATGAAATCCTTGGGATTAAAACCAGATGAAACTATTTTTGTTGGAGATTTACCACATGATATACAAGCAGGAAAAAGAGCAGGAACTTTGACTTGTGCGGTCGTTAATTTCGAAGGAGCTGAGCAAGGTAAAAGAGATGTTCTGAAACGCTTTAAACCGGATTTCATAATTAATCATGTAAGAGATTTACCAAAGCTTCTTAGAAAGTTGGAAAAAAAATCTCTGCTTGGTTATTAGCTGGAATCATCTGAAATGAGTTTTGGTATATCAATAATTATAATCGAGCCTTTTGTTTTATCTTTTTCATCTCGATCTTTAACTGAGATATAACCTTTGAAACTCTCAATTATAGCTTTAACAAGAGTGAGTCCAAACCCAGAACCATGGATAGTGCCTTTACTTCTTGCATATCTATCGAAAAGGAATTTTTTCATTTCCTCTCCAATTCCTGGACCTTGATCCATGAATTCAATTCGCCAATATCCATCAAAATCATCAGATGTAGATATATTGATTTCAATTATAATCTCATCACTTCGATCATACATGACAGCATTATCTAAAATATTGAAAAATGCGTCTTTTAACAATTCATTTCCTAAAGTGAAATATTTCTTTGTTTTCAAATTATGATTTATAGTTATCACTCGTGGTTCGAATTTATCCAAAAGTGCTTCTTTTGCTTTTTCTAAAGCAATATTAATATCATAAGGAGTGTAATCATATCCTTTCCTTTTGATTTTGAAAAATTTGTCCATATTTGCTATTAACTCACCAATACGCAAAATTTCAATTCGACTTTTTCTTTGTTTAATGATTGAATCTGTAGGATTTGATTCAACTTTTAGCAATGACAAATCTATTTGCGACAATGCATCTTGGCAGAGATTCAAAACATCATGAAATAATAAATCACTGTAAAATTCTAGTTCACCTTTTTCTTCTCGAAGAGAATTTACTAATTGTCTCAAGTCACTTACAGGATCTAAAACCAAAATGAAGCCAGCTTTTTCTTCAAAAGAGATTGGAGAAATTTGCACTCTGAAAGGTAAAGGCATTCGATCTTTTCTTATGCAAGTTATTTCTCCTACATAATTTTTCCTAGTAATGTAAATCTTATTCATTTCACTAAGAAGCTCTTTAGCTGCATCCTTAGTTTGGAATAATAAGCTAATATCTTCTCCTGTTAACGTTTCCACAGAATATTGGAGAATTCTTTCAACGGCATTATTTATCCAAGTTATCTTCTGATTGACTACATTCATTATTATTGATTCACTATTATTCATAATTGATTTGAAGAAATCAATAGCATTTACAGATGTTTCAGAGCTTTCAGGTACATGTTGTCTAAAAAATAAAAGAATTCCTTTTGATAAATCATTTCTATCAATAGCATTTCCATGTATTCTCACAGATATTTCTACATCATTTTTTGATTTTAGAATACCCTGATAAAATAGCTCGCCCTTACTCTTCAAATCTCTATTACATGCAAGCAGAAATTTAGCATAGTCATCTTGATTTCTAAATAAAAATTCTAAGGAGTGATTTTTCACTTCATTGTGTTTATAATCGAAAAACTTTTGCCAATTCTGAGAAGTCCAATAAATCTGATTGTTTTTCATGAATACTACTGGTGTTTTGATTACATTTATCATGATTTCAAAATCGCGATCTTCCGAGATAGCTTTGATTGGCATGAGTTCCTCTGTGATATCAAATTCAACTAATAAATAACCAATATGTTTCTTAGATTCTGACTCTAGAAACTTTTGAGAGATACCTCGTATCCAACGCATTTCCCCAGAGGGCTTAAAAATACGATACATAATAGGAATAGAATAACCATCATGTTTAAACTTAGAGAAATTTTCTTTAACTAAGATACGGTCATCAGGATGAATATAGCCGTAGGTTGTTAGGAGCTGAAAATCTTCAAAAGAATAACCTATGACCTTCTCTGAATTTTGAGTAGTATAAAGTAATTCATCGTTTAAATCAATAAGAGAAATTCTGATGTTAATTAGATCTTCAAACATACTTGCCCACATTACAACATCATGTTCATCTAGAATGTCTGTATATTTGGTGATCTTCTTTGATTTGGAAGAAATCTTCTCTCCAGCTGGTTCTTCTCTGTTAATACGCATCAGAAGTACAAATCCGTAAACTACTTTGTATTTACAATTAATATATTTAATTATAATGACTCACAAAAATCTTGAAATTAAATAAATCAAGTATTCAGCTATATTAAAAAAGAATGACTATGTATAACTATAAAGGTTGTACGGTTAATTTATTGTTTGGAAAAAAACCGAAACCGGAGTGTCGACGATGGGTACCAATAAGGAGATTCTATTTGTAGACGGTATTTCTAAGATTTTCGGTAAAGCAGGCGCTGCTCAAAGTGTTGTTGCTTTAGATAACATTTCTTTCTCACTAACTCCTGGTGCGAATTCCATTCTTGGTCCAAATGGAGCAGGAAAAAGTACTCTGATTAAGATTTTACTTGGTTTTCTTAAAACAGATAATGGAACAGCACAAGTACTTGGTTATGATATATTTAAAGAAGGAAAAAAAATAAGAGAAATTGTTGGCTACATGCCAGAAACCCACACTTTGATACCAGGTGTAAATGCAATCAAACAAGTTTCTCTTTTAGGAAGGATTGCAGGTCTACCTAAAGCCGAAGCTATGCAGAGAGCCCATGAGACTTTACAGTATGTTGGTCTTGATGAAGCTCGGTATAGAAAAGTTGATGAATTTTCGACTGGGATGCTTCAAAGATTGAAGCTGGCTCAATCAATTGTAAATGATCCAGAATTAGTGATTCTTGATGAACCTACAAATGGTTTAGATCCAAAGGGGAGATTAGATATGATTGCTTTAATTCGTGAAATCAGTAACGAACACGCAATCAATATTATTGTCTCTTCTCATCTTCTCCCTGATGTTGAAGCAACTTGTGATTACGCAACTATACTTAATCTTGGGAAAGTAGTTGCTCAAGGGGGAATTACAGAGCTTACTGGACAAGAAGCGATAAGTCAAGAACAGAGAATAATGAATGTCCGAATTAAAGGTGATATGAATGATTTTCTTGTCGGATTAAAAGACAATGGGTTAGCATTTCAAGTTGTTGAAAAAATAATCCAGATTCCTTTCCTTAAAGATGACATTTCCCTAAAGATTTTAGAAATAGCTTACAAAACAAAAGTGCAAATAAGATCTATGACCCCTAGAAAAGCTATATTAGAAGATGTCTTTGTCCATAAAATTGAAGATGTTCAAGTAATAAAAGAAGAAAGCAAAATTCTGAATACAGAAAGTGAAATGAAAATCACTTCTTCCGAACTAGAAAATCTAATTCCTTTTGTAAATCCTGAAGAAGAACAGAGACCTCTGGTGAAAATTGAAGACAAATACGTTCGGAAAAAGGATTTTGATGAAGCTGTGAAGAAATTACAAAAGAAAATTAAGAAAAATCGTGGAGAAGAAGAAAAATGAGTGTCTTTGATCGTAGTTACAGAAGGTATAGCGGAGAGCTAAAAGGAAGATGGGCGAGAATTTGGGCCATTGCAACAACCACTTTTCGTGTTCAATTCTCTGGTAAAAAAATCATCTTCTTACTTATTCTATGCAATTTACCTGTGATATCATTCACATTAATGATTACATTTATGGCAATATTTTCCCCGGCAATGGTCACATCGTTTATTTTAGATATTTTTGGAACTGTAGATGTTGCTATGTATACGGTTATTAATTTCACATTTAATCCAGGACTAATCTTCTTACCGATAGTTTTTGTTTGTGCGTTAAATGCTGGAACTATTGCTAATGATAAGAAACACAATAGTTTAGCACTTTATATGGCAAAACCAATTGATAGAATTGATTATATCATAGGAAAAGCATTATCGATTTATATGGTATCATCGTTTGTTACATTAATACCATGGATAGTCTTTTTGATTGCATTCACACTACTAATGGGAATTAGCGGATCACAATTCATAGATACTCTCTGGGTCTACCTATCAACAGCTGCTTCATCATTATTAGTAATCCTCTTTCTTGGTTCGATAGTTCTAATGTTTTCTGCAATGAGTAATCAAAGTGTACTAGCAGGAATCCTATCAATATTGGTTTTGTTTTTACCATCACTTATTACAGGTGTAATTGCAAGTGTGCCTGAACTAAGTGTTGATTGGCTCAACTATTTCTCAATTTCAGCTTTGCTGACGTCCTCAATTCATGTAATCTTCGGATTGCCGGAATTTGATGCATCATTCTTTGGAGAATTCTTTACAAGTAGTATTCGGGGAAGCATAGCAATAATAGTTGTTCTCGGGATAATAATAGTGACTATTCTCTTAACCATCAATCAACTCTACAGGGAGGAAATCCATTAATGAAAAGTTACTTCATAGAAACTTATGATCTGAACAAATGGTACAAAGAAGTAATGGCTTTGAATAAAATATCTGTAAAAATCGACAGAGGAATAGTTGGACTTCTTGGACCGAATGGTGCTGGAAAATCAACTTTTCTGAACATCGCTACAGCTCAACTTAGACAAAGCTCAGGGGAAATCTTTGTTGAGGGACATGAAGTTTGGAATAATTCCGAAATTTTGAAGAAAATTGGTTTTTGCCCAGAACAAGAAAAGCTTTTGGAATGGATGACTGGTCGCAAATTCGTTAGGGAATTGGCAAGATTAAGTGGGATTCCAAGAGAACAAGCTGAGAAAGCAGCTAGAGATGCTATTGAAATTGTAGGATTAACAGGAAGTATGGATCGTGCAATTAAGGGTTACTCAAAAGGTATGAGACAAAGGATTAAAATTGCTCAAGCAATTGTTCATGATCCTGATATATTATTTTTAGATGAACCTTTACAATCAACAGATCCAATTGTAAGAAGAGATTTGGTGAAGCTAATTCAAGCATTAAGTAGGGATCATGGAAAGGATATCTTAATCTCGAGCCATATTCTACATGAAGTTGAGAGAGTAACCTCGAATATCCTTTTAATTTTCGCAGGTAGAGCAATAGCACAAGGAGATATTAGTAATATCAGGGATTTGATGGATAAATATCCCCACACAATTCGCATTCGTACAAAAGATAGGAAAAAACTGGCAACTTTATTGTTAGATTATGATTTTGTTCAGAACATCGAAATGGATGTTCTAAATGATGATTATATCGATATCCGGACAGCAGATCCAGATAAATTCTATTGCTTAATACCAGAAATCGCCATTGAATCGAAACTTGAAATTTATGAGATGACCAGTCCAGATGCAGGATTGGAAGCAGTCTTTGAATATCTTACAAGAGGTTGGTAGGAGGAAACAAAATGGAAGAAATTTATACTGATTTAACCCAATATGAGAAAAAACACAAGTGGTCAAATAGATTTGGTTCATTGTATAAATTATACATGAGTAAGCTTTGGTCAACCTTAATTCGAGACAAGAAAACTTGGATTTTTAATATGCTTGTACTTTCACCAATTATTGCAGGACCCATAATTGCTTTAGCAGCGCAATATATTGATGCTGATGATTATTTCAAACTATATTCAGATATCATGTTCATGGGGTATTTTGGGATAATTATTCCTTTGTTTACTATGTATATAGCTTCGATGATGTTTAATGATGAGATAGGTGATAAATCTATAACTTACTTGACTTCAAGACCAATAAATAGATTCGAACTTGTAATTGTGAAATATATTAGTTACTTGTCTATAGTCCCAATCTTTACTGTTATTGCTACGGGTCTGAATTACTTATCATTTAGTATATTCGGAGGAT
>JABLTI010000021.1 GCA_013166835.1 Promethearchaeati archaeon
ATTCAGAAAGACTATTTTCCTCGAGAAGAATTGATAGTCACTAAGGTAAGATAATGTGTTGGTTGGTGGAATAATGGCGACTATAAATCTGACCTTGAAAAAATTTGCAACAAAATTGAATATTCCAATCGAAGCTGAAATAATTTCTCCGGATAATTTCTTTGATAAAGATTTGACGGAAATTAGTCATTTATCTGTTTGGCGAGGGAATAAAGAATTAACAATTAGTCAAGTTTTTACCATTTCTGGGGATCATGTAAAAGGTGGAGAAATCAAAGACCTCAAGATAGTTCTGAAAGGTGATTTAACAAAGTTTAAACGAATCGGACAAAATATGTCTGAAGGATTAATTGATATTAAGGGTTCAGTTGGCATGCATTTAGGAACACAAATGGCTGGTGGCAAAATTATTGTACAAGAAGATGCAGACGATTTTGCTGGAGCAAATATGAAAGGTGGAGAAATGCATATTTTAGGAAATGCTGGTCACTATCTTGGTGGTTCTGTGAGGGGTGATTGGCGAGGGATGTCAAACGGGAAAATAAGAGTGGAAGGGAATATTGGTAATGAATGTGGTGTCTGGATGAGGAAGGGAATTATCGAAATAGGTGGAAATGTCAATTTGTTCCTTGGCATACATATGCACAATGGTTTAATTGTGGTGGATGGTGATGTAGAGGAACGAGCTGGAGCTGAAATGACTGGTGGGATCATTGTTATAAAAGGTAAACTCTTAAAGAATCTACCATCATTTGAATTTGTAGGTAAGAAAAAAGACATAGAAATTGAGAATTACGGCACAATTGTTGGTAACTATCTTGAATTTAAAGGAGATTTTGCAGAAAGAAAACAAGGATCGATGTTTCTCTTAGAAAGCAAGAATATTCATTTACTTTGATTTTTTCGTATTTAACTTGTTAGAATCTCTTTATTTTATACTGTACTAGTATAAACACTACGTGATGCTATATCGTATATTGTTTCTAAAAGATTCAAGTTAATAATATCTTGTTCAAAAGTTATGACCCCATTTGCAGAAATTTCAACATCGAATTGAAAATTCACTTCTCTTAAAGTAAGGTTTATTTTGTGATTCTTTGGTTTATACATTTTCAAATTATCAAGATAGATTTTATTGTCGCTTATAAGAACTTCAAGATTTCCTGATAAATTCTCATCAATGGCCAAATCACTGAGTGTTAGTGATTGCGGAGTAATCTTTAATCTTGTTTTTGATAATTTAAGATAGAAATTCAGTAAGTCAAAATCGCAAGGTGAAAAACGCAGATTAATTCGTTTACTAAGAAAATTTATGGCTCTTTTTATGTGTGTTTTTCTACCTGTGAAAAAACAAAGGAATATTCCAACTGGCGTTTCTAAATCAACTGGCGGATTAATAATTTTTATTGATGTATCATCATATATAATCATCGTCTCAGATCGCATTGATGGAAGTGTTCTATGAGGGAAAGCAAATTTCTTTTCATTTATAGTATAATATTTCCCTTGAAAGAAGCTACTCGCCAAAGGATCAAAGGTAACAAATTCAGTATCAATTGAAGGATTTCCAAAATCTATACTAGCAAACTGCTCTTCAGTAAGGTGTTCTTCACCGATTAAATAACCCCAATACAATGCGATGGTGTTCAAACAATCAACTCAAATTGTATAATGTTATAATAGAAAACAGTCTTAATAAAAATTTCATTAGAGTACTGAAAAAAAGCTTTTTTTTATGATAATTACATATTCATATATCGTTCTGCGGCAGAGGGTTCTCGTTCTTCTTCTTCATCTTTTATCATTCTTCTTCTGATTTTTGCTGCAACATAGATTCCAATGATTATGAAAAGTAAAATACCTATTCCAGAGATTAATCCAATAACCCAATCTTGAATATTATTAGATTGATAAGTATAAGTCAAATCTAAGTTTGCAGGTGAACTGTTAGGATTAAAGAAAACAAAATAAATTGATCCATTTATATCCGTTGTAGTTTTACTACTTTCTTGAATTCCCTCATAATAACCAATGGTTTCAAAATAAGCAGATCTTTCACTCAAACTTTGACTTTGCATTGTATAAAATTGCACCTTAGTAACTTCTCTTCCTTGTACTGACAAGTCTGAAATCCATAGATACTTAGTAACTTGATTTTCTGTGAGATTTAGTTCGTGAATAAAAGTCCAGCTTTGAAGAGGTAGGGAATAATCCTTATTTATTGGTCCAGTAGTTTCTTCACTATTTATTTCAACAAAAGATATAGTAGAAGTTAAAACTAGAATGATGGTGAATAACTGAATTAAATGAGTAAAAATCCTCTTCTTTTTCATAATATATAAAAGAAAATTACTGACATAAAAAATTTGGGACGATTGCTTTGTTTTATTTTATCAAGAACAGTCTTAAAGAAAGAGATGCGTTTTTGTCGTTTTTGATTAAAAATCATTTAATTCTTTAGAAAGAGTTTTTAAGTTATTTGCCAATAGGAAGGAATACCAAGTTTATGACAATGACATGAACTTACTGACTCATTACAGTCGATTTAGATTCAAATTAAGGTGGAACATAAAACATGTCCAAGGAAAAAAAACCTAAAGCGAAGAAAGCTGACAAAACAGAGGAAAAAGCTAAAGCAACTAAAGCAAAAGCCAAGCCAAAAACAACTAAAGCCAAAGCAGAAGCCAAACCAAAGGCAACAAAAGCTAAGGCAGAAGCTAAACCAAAAGCAGAAGCCAAACCAGAATCAAAGCCAGCTGAAAGCAAACAAAAGTATAAACCTGAAAACACCATTTTTGTTGGAAATAAGCCTGCTATGACTTATGTTTTAGCAATTATGACTTGCTTCAATGAAAACAAAGCTAAAGAAGTACAAATCTGTGCAAGAGGACGTGCAATTAGCACAGCAGTTGATGTAGCTGAATTAACAAGAAATAGATTTATGTCAGAACTAAAAGTTAAGTCTATCATAACAAGCACTGAACAAGTTGTTCGAAGAGAAGGTGGCGGAGTAGCCAACGTTTCTGCTATTGAAATCACATTAGCGAAATAATTCCCTTCTTTTTCTTGCTTTTTCCTTCAATTATTTCAATATTAATTCATAGGAGAATTAATAAAGTACTAGATGACTGAGAAACTAATTCAATTAAAATTTGACCAACCACTGTTGGTGTTTCTAATTATGAAAACTGCAATATGTGCTTTTTGTGCGCAAACAGGAATGCTTTGTAAAGATTGTCAAACCAAGTTAGCAGAAGGCGAAATAACTAATACAGACATAAAAATTGCTAAAACAGCAGTTGATTTTGAGAAAAATAATCCAAATGCTTCCAAAGTAACCATATTGGAAACCATTGAAAGACCAAAATTTATTCTCTTAATAGTTTCTCCAGGATCTATTAGATTCTTAACTGGAGGTACTCTGGATTTTGACAAGAGATTAGAACGAGTTTTGAATAAACCAATTAAATTAATGGAAAAGAGTAAGAATAAAAGGAGAGTTATTGATGATATCTTTTCTCCTGCACTAATAAGTGGTATAAATACAATTTTTGTTCCGATTCGTTCATCACAACCAGGTCAATCATCTGTAGAAGAAGAAACTATAGTTGTCCTTTCTCCTGACGAAAAAGAAAAGCTTCCAGGCACAGTAAAAGAATTGATTGATTTAGTTAAACTCGTTGCCGGTGAAGATATAAGAGTTGAATTTCGCTAAGAGATGAAATTCTTTTTTTTATTTTTAAATCAATACTTCAGAGGATTCGCTTTCATTAATTCCCGTAATACGACAGTTGCATAGGAACCTCGTTTTAAAGTAAATTGTGTAACCACATAATCTTGATTCTCGGAATCAACATCTATTGAGTATGAGAGATTTTCAGGTATTAGTGCGATTCTTCTATTTGATCCAATAAATCTTAGTGTTGGCAGATACTT
This sequence comes from Promethearchaeati archaeon, assembly GCA_013166835.1. Classification (GTDB taxonomy): domain Archaea; phylum Asgardarchaeota; class Heimdallarchaeia; order JABLTI01; family JABLTI01; genus JABLTI01. Next base: position 3,937 of record JABLTI010000021.1, read on the forward strand.
GACCTTAAAATTATCAAGTTTAATATCATCTTTCTCAAGCAATGATTTTGCATAATCCGATAACACATTATCAGTTAAATTTGTTTTAAACCCAATTATAGGTAAGATTGCTATATTCTCTTCTAATTCATCTATAGGATTGTTTGATAGATTACCATAGATGCGAATTCTTTCTGATAGAGTTAAATTCCAAATATGCGATTGATAAGCGTGAATGAAGATTCTCTGAAGATTCTTAGGTAAAATGTGTAATGCTCCAAGAAAATCATTCGGTTTTTTACTCAAGTATTTCAAGATTCGTTTCTCAAAAATCATACTACTTGGAAGTAATTTCAAAGTTTTCTTGGGATCATTGGTTTCTTGAAACATTTTTCGAGCAAGGATGGTTGATTCAGCTTCATCTTCGGTAGTATAAGAGATATAGAGATGAAGTGCTTTCTCTACTTCACCTAGCAATAAGAATTTGCCAATGATGTGAGAAATAGGTCTTCGAGTTCCAAAACGTTGATGCCCAAAATAATTTGGTATCCCATTGAATTCATTAATTTCTTTAATGATATTCTTCACTTTATGATTTATCTGCTCTTTCCCATAATTTAATTCTCTTATTTTAATTGTAAAATGATTTCCATATAAATCCCCAAGGTACGTTTGGTAAATGGTTGTTCGTGGTGATCGTATGATAATTCCTTCTAACTCCAACTGACTAAGCTTTTCAGGTGGTATTTTCCAAATCGTTGCCCTTTGAGCAGTATATGCTGTTTTGTCTTTTGTTCCTGCAACATTAATATCATTTAGTTCTCGCTTAAGTGATGAAGAAATTTTGTATAAAGCGTTATTACTTTCAATATCCTTTTTTATCAATACAAATTCTGTAAATAATCCCGGTTCATTATTACCTAAAGAAAAATAAGGATCATCAATGGGTATTTTTCGTCCATCCAATAAAACTTCCTCTACTCGAAAATCATCTGGAGTAGTACGTAATTTTCCATCAATTCCCTCTGTTTCAGTACAATAATAGAGTATCCCCATTTTTTTCTCAATGGGATGACTTTCTCTTAATTCTCCTTCTGCCATTCAGATCTCCTAAAAATCTCTTTCAGAGTAATTTAAGGTTAGATGTAATTTTATCCATGACATTATTAGGAGCAGGACCTATTGCTACAGCTGTTGCAGTACCAGGGGGTAATTCTGTAAGTCCCGCATCATTCACAAAAGAACAGGGGAGATTTTTGCTTCGAGCTTTTTGATAAATTAACTCCAATTCTTCTTTAGTAGCTATTTGCACTGCAACTTTTTTTTGTCCTTCAGAAAACCAGCTTTTTACCCACTTTAGTTTTGCTCTTTTTGCTTCTTCTACAGAAATTACTGCTGCATGAGCCGCTTGGATTGCCATCTTACCTTTTGACATTTTGAGATCTGTGCGAATAGCTATAATCATTTTATATTGAAATTCTTCAGTTCTCATTTGTCAATCACATCATTTGGAAATTCTGATTCTATTTATAATTCTTTATTAAGATTTATTGATTTTTAGTATTTAATATAATCTAGTTAATAATATTATTAACAGATATAATAGAACCAACAACTTAAGAATGAATAAATTACTTACATCCTATATATTAACTAATTCAAATGAGGAAAATCCTTTCAAGTATTTTTGGGGTTCGTAGTTTGGAGTCCGATGTTGCCATAGTAGGAGCTGGACCAATTGGTTCGTTAGCGGCTTTACATGCTGCTAAAAAAGGAATTAAGGTTTCCATTTTAGAGCAAAGGAAAGAAATTGGTTTTCCAGATCATTGTGCTGGTTTACTGAGTGTTAATGGTTTAACTCTCCTTGGATTAGATAATTTGCCCCGAAATATAATACAGAATACAGAAATACAAGGAGCAAAATTTTATTCTCCTTCTGGTCAAGTTTTTTCAATAAAAAGAAATGAGACTCAAGCTTATGTTATCAATCGTGCATTATTTGATCAATTTCTAAAACAAAAGGCTGAGAAAGCAGGAGTCAATTATCTGACAAATAAAAAAGTGCTTGATGCAAATTTTGATCGTAATAATAAGAAGCTAACAATTGAGTATCTTGATCTAAAACTGAAAAAGAAAAAACAGCACACTTCTACTGTAGGAATTATTGCTAGTGGTTCTAAAAGAAAAATTGCTCAAGACTCCGGATTCAAACAAATCTCAAATAGGAAGTATCTCACCGGTTACCAATATGATGTTGAAAACATATCTGATTTGGATATTAATATGGTTGAAATCCATTTAAGTAATAAACTAGCTCCGGGTTTCTTCGTATATATTATACCTACTTCTCAAACTTCCGCAAAAATTGGTTTAGCTTCAAGATTGAAACCATCAATTGACCAACTTAATCATTTCATCCAAATACATCCAACTGTTAAAGATAGATTTGTTAAAAGCTCAATTAAGAAGAAATATAGTGGCAGAATTATCATAAATGGTTTACTGAGAAAAACGTCATCAAATGGTCTATTAATAACAGGTGATGCTGCAGGACAAACAAAAGCAACTACAGGTGGAGGTGTGATTACAGGTGGCATCGCTGGTACTATAGCTGGAAAAATTGCAGCAGATTCCATTCTCGCTCAAGATAATAGTAGGAGATTTTTGAAAAAGTATGATGTTTTATGGAAAAAACAACTATTATCTCAATTCAAATCAATGGCTTTCTTTAGATGGTGTGTAAATCGATTAACTGACAAAGCGTTGGAAAAAGTCTTTGAGACAATTATTGAGAACAATATAGCAGATTTAATTGTTGAAAAAGGAGACATAGACAGCCAAGCAGATGTTTTACGTGCTCTTTTAAGACATCCTGCTATCATAAAATTAGCAATAAGAGTTTTACCTCTTTTACAATTCTAAAAAAAGAAGAGAAACCTCAAAAAAATGAGGTATGTATTTGCTATATAATATCTAAACAAATTATTTCTTCATTATATAACCAGTGAAACTTGGTGCCGGTAAATCTTTCATGGTTAGTACGCCAGGATTTGCATTCACTACTTTTGGAATAAGATTCACTATCATTGAAGCGGTACCAACATCGCCATGAACTCCACCAATGATTTTCTGGTTGATTCCGGGAACTCCTTCGATTACAATACTATCATATTCCTCGTGATCGCCAGAATAAGCAAAGAAATCTAAAATAACGATTTCATGGTTACCTTTCATAGCTACTCCTCTGCTATGAAGTCCTCTAACATAACCCTCCGGAACTCTTCCAAAGGGACTATCAAATTCTTTCTCAGTAATCATAGCTTTTGGTGGAAATTCTACAATCTTGTCTACGTTTAATCCTAGAGCTGAAACAATCATTTGAATTGATTCTTCAAGTCCGACATGACCGGTGATTTCTTTATCACTAATTTTCTTGTTGAATTCACCAATTGTTAGATTAGTTCCAATTTTCTTCTGGAAAGGAATTCTTCTACGACTTGAATTCATCATTCGGGTTACATGTATTTTTTCAACTGTTTCACATGGAGCTGTGAGTACTATTGGTAACAAATCCATTAAGTAACCAGGATTAATACCAGAACCTGTAACTGTAACCTTTTTCTCTTTCGCTAATTTGTCGATTTTTGTTGCTAATTCAGGATGGAAATCCCATGGGTAAGATAATTGCTCACACATAGTAATTACATTAGCTCCTGCTTCAACAGCTTGAATTATCATTGGGGCTATTGTTTCAAAAAATGATGAAGTTGCGATAATAACAACATCAACTGTATTATTCAATAAAGGTTCAAGATTCTTTACTATTGGTAAATCTGGAACATCGGATAATTCAATAATTTCATTCAGTTTTTTACCTTCAAAAGCTGGATCAATATCTACGATTCCCAGGAAATTAACATTTTCTCGTTTCAATAGGAGTTTTGTCACTAGTTGACCCATTGGTCCAAATCCTACTTGTATCACATTAAATTTTTCGCTCAATTAAAAACCTCACTTTATTCTACTTTTTATTCTGATGTAAGTTTTAGCATTAAAATTTTTTTTGTTAGATATTTTGAATGAAAAACACTAGAAAAAACAAGAAAAATTGTGGCTCAGCTACCCCAGTTTAGCTCATTGTCTTGCACAAGACTAGCCAGACCGTACGTCACATCATAGCCATAGAATAATTGCAAACAAAATCAATTAAATTTATTGATTAAATTCATTTGTTTATTAACTAAATCAAAATCAACTTGCGCTAAAGTTATTAAGTTTGTATTATCAAATTCATTGTAATGACTAATGAAAACAACTCTAAAACTAATAATCGTTTTTCCATTCCAAAAGTTTATGATCTAATTGCTGAAAGCTTTGACTCCAAAAGACGACATCCTTGGAAAGAAGTTATTCAATTTATCAAGCAGCTACCATCAACAAATCGGATTTTAGACTTAGGTTGTGGAAATGCTCGTCATACAAGCGTTATGCTCGAGAGAAATTTCGAAGCTATTGGTTTAGATATCTCATATAGAATACTACAAGCAGCAAAAGAAAACGAATTATCTTTAGTAAAAGATAAACTTACTAGTTTAATTAATGGTGACGCAAGAGTTCTTCCTTTTAAGAATAAAGTATTTAACAATGTCATAATGATTGCAGTACTTCATCATTTTGAGTCAAAAGATGACCGGCTGGAAATTTTACGAGAAATCATGCGAGTCTTAACAGAAAATGGCACTTGTCTTATTAGTACTTGGCTGAGGACGCATCCAAGATTCCAAAAAGAGGATTTATCTGAAATAGTAAAATTAGGAAAAAAAGACATCTTAGTCCCTTGGACTCTCCCAGATGGAAAGAAAATTAATCGGTATTATTACCTCTTTGATAAAGAAGAACTTGAAGCAATAGTTCTACAACTAGATTTTAAGATATTAAATAGCGAGATATCCAATCATAATTTGTTTTTAACAGTTAAAAAAACATAAAATTACTTCTTATCTGCAAATTTGTTAAAAACCATTAATTTAAGAATGAATTGTTCTAATAATTAAGTATAGGAGTTTCGCAAGCTTTTATTCGAATAGAAAATAAAGAAGATGGTGGAACCTAAACATGATTAAGAAAATAAAACGATTATATCATCGAAGAAAAGCAGTAAGCCCAGTTGTTGCTGCTCTTCTCTTAATAGCTCTAACTGTTGCAGCAGTTGCTATTGTTTATTTTGTAATAATTCCAATATTTCAAAGACATAGAATTGAGATTTCTATTGATAATATTAAGGATACCAATAAGGACTCATTGTTTGATGAAATTTCACTGTATATTGTGAATACTGGTACAAAAACAGTGGAAATTACAAATGTTACTGTTTGGACAGCAACTACTAATGACCTTGGGAACTCGGATAACTGGATCCCTCATCTGGATTGGACTTTTGATAATCCTGCTCAAGCTACCTCTGATCCCTCTGAAGTGTATTCAGCAAAAGTAAGCGGTGATAATCAAATTGGTTTAACAATTTGGGAAAATACCTATTATCGTTTAGAAATTCAGTACACTGGAAGCAAAACTGCGTATTTTAGTGATTGGATTTCCTTAAATGATCAAGTGGATCTATTTGACATACTTACTAACTTTTCACAATTTAACTTAACCGCTTCGGGTTTTGAAGGAACAATCGATGATCCAAGTCGAGCTGCAAATAATTACTTGACAAATACTGATGGTGATTGGCAATTAAATGAAGACGCTGTTAAACTTCTACCAGTATTAGATGAAACACAATATGTTCCATTTTATATTGGTTCACAAATAGTTGTTTTTCACTCAATAAATGGTAACTTAACTGAACAGCCACTCGTGCAAACTTTTGATATAAGTAGTAATCCATTTAGAGCAAGTAAATTCTTCATCTTAGGATTAGCTGGATCTTGGGGTGACAATTTTGCAACTAATGATTGGGCTGTTAATTTAACGTTTGTTTATACAGATGATTCAACTAATAACTATCTTATGAATCATTCATACGTTGATGATTGGTGGTATGATGCAAATCCTGGTGGCATTTGTATTTCCGCTGCAACAGGTGCAGTTACAGAAATAGACCTTGGCACACAAGCTGATACTCCTCACTCTCACATTCATACCCATACAACTAGATTTTACTTGGATTATTTCAAATATCTTAAAGCTGTTATTTTTGCTGATCCTGGTGATGATCAATCAGGCGGACATTTACTATCACTAACGTTTAGATAATTTGATGATCTAGCAATTTGCTAGATTCCCTTTTCCTTTTTTTTTGGTTATTTTTCGAAATTATCCAGAACCGAAAGAATATATGTGAGAGTTCATAATAATATACTGCGCAAAAAAAATTAATTAACTATGAGAAAGAACATCTTACTATAATTCATTGGTGTTATCACTTATGCTGAAAACAATTAGAAAGTTGATTAGAAAAAGAAAAGCAGTAAGCCCTGTAATTGCTGCTATCTTGTTAATCGCTTTAACTGTAAGTTCTGTATCAATTGTCTATTTCTTAGTTATACCTATGTTTAGTAGAACAAATCTTTACGCTTCTATACATAACATAAAGGACCGAAATAAGGATTCTTGGTTTGATGAAATCACTCTTTTTGTTTCAAACCTTGGCACCAAGCAGGTCGAAATTTCTCAAGTGATAGTTTGGACTGTCTCAAGGAGCTCCTTAGGTGATAAGAGTCAATGGGTAAAACATGAAGCATGGAATTTCACTATAACGGGTAGCAATATTGTTCATCCATCAGATCCTAAAACAGTGAAATTGCGAACTGATAACAGCTATGTTTTAGGTTCAGATCAAATTGAATTAGATTTGTATGATGATACACATTATCGTCTAGAAATTCATCAATCAGGTCAAGCAGCTACTTATATTACCGATTGGGCTTTATTAAATGAACAAGCCGATTTTGATGATGTGCTTGATAATTTTGAAGTTTTTGATTTACAGGTTTACGGCTTAGAAGGTTCCATAGATGTTCCTGGTTGGCCTTCTAACAATTATTGGACAACAGGCGGCGAAGATCATGGGCCATTGTTGCCAGGCCAAAACGTTTGGTTGCCTGTTCCAGGACAAAGTGATTATGTCAAATTCTATTATACAGGTAAAATCGTTATTTTCCATTCAATTAATGGAAATCTTACTACTCAACCAACATTTCAACAAATAAATAGAACAGCTGTTCCGTTCAGAGCAAACAAGCTTTATCTTTTAGGACTAGCTGGTTCCTGGGGTGATGAGTTTCCTAATGGTGCTACTGCTTTAACTTTCAATGTTACATATACTGATGGGAGTAGTGATATCTGGAATCTTGGCCATGAATATATAGATGATTGGTGGTATAACTCAAATGCTGGGGGTAGGTGTGTTAGTGCTCCTTTTGGAATAATAAGGGAGATAGACCTTGGATATCAATTAGATTATCCTGGCCAACCTATTCATACTCATACTGCCAGTTTTTCAGTAAATATATTCAAGTATATTCAATATATTTCATTTACAGATCCTGGTAATGATGCTAGTGGTCCACACCTTATTTCGATATCTGCTGGTTAAGGAACTTCCATCAATTTTTTTTATTTTTGTGTTAGTAGTTGAAGATATTTTGGGAGAGGTTTATTGTGGAGTTCCAAAACCTTCAAATCCGCTTCCAGAGCATTGTCGGAAATTATTATTTTTCCCCATTGATTTGGTTGTCCTTTAGCTGCTTCTCCTAACAAAACCTTGGTTCCATCACAAATGTATAGATTAAAAGGAGCATATTTTTCAACAGACTGATAAATTTCGCTTACAGATTTATGCAAATCATCATGTAACGAATTTCTTTTTGCTGAATCTGAATTTTCCTGATACTTCCCTTTTGGTGGTAATCCAAAGAAATTCTTAATAGCATTTGATAGGAAAAATTGACCTTCATCATCCTCATAGAATTTTATTACAGGTAATGATATTCTAATATCCACTTGACTTAAAATCTTCGGTAGAAAATGTGAGACTTTGTTTGGTAATTCAACTTCAATACTCTCTTGTTTGTTTAAATCAATATAATCAACATTGTGACCCTTTAGTTCCTCAATTAATCCTGTTGCTTCATAATTCTCTAGGGCATTAGAATGACTAGTTGATCCTTCACCAATCATTATTTGTTGGGCATTTAATTCACTTAATACCTCTACAATATTTCTAATAACTATTGTAGAAGTAGTATATGGTGCTGGTTTTGGATAACCCATATTTGGTTTAAGTAAAATTTTTTTGTTTTGTATTTGTTCAACTAATTTTTTCTTTACTATCCACTCATGTAGTTGGTTTTTTAATTCCTTAATATCTTCAATAATTGTGATCAATTTTTTTTACCACAATAATTTATTTCTCTTGCTTCTTCAATTCGAAATCTAACAAGTCTAAAAATTTATTCCATTTACTCTTTTTAATTCGAGCTCCAGCTGCTGTAGGATGACCACCACCACTTCCCCCGACTTCTTTGGTTGCATTTCTTACTGCTATATTTAGATCATAGTTCTCATCTCGTCTTCGTAGAGACATAGAGATATTGTCACCAAATGAATTTCCACATACTCCTACCGGTTTATCAGTAGCTGTCGCTGCAAATAATGCTCCTTTACCTTTGAACCCTCCTCCAGTTGGTATATCTAGAATATAACCAACAAACTTTTTGTGTTTAGCATTTTCATGAACATATTTTCTGACTGATTTTTCTACTTGACTTCCCCTTAAAGCTTTATCAACAAGATCATTTAGTTCACTAGGTAAAACACCAAGTGCTAATCTCTCAATAATACTCCTCTTCATTTTCATTTCATCTTCAACTGGAATTTCACCCAGAGCTTGAACAATAATTGCTGCTTGGAAAGCAATACTTCGTTCGTCATAATCGTTCATTACTTCCTGAGCGAATAAAGTATCCATTTTATAATCTCCCACAGCTCCAACAGCGGCCAACAATTTATGTTCCCAACTTAGTTTATCCTCGAAATGCAGGTACGTAAGTTCAGCTGCACAAGCATCTTGTCTATGAATCGTTTCGGTTGCTGGAATATCTTTTTTCTTTATTCCTAATGGAAGTGGGTGATGATCAATATAGATGATTTCACTCCCATTTTTCAGTAAACTCTTCATTTCATTGAAAACTTTATTGTAATCATTCTCATTGAGAGCAATGTCTGTTATGATTATTTTATCGTATTTTTGCTTGATTTTCTTTAAATCGTCATCCAGTTGAATTGGTCGTGTTAACCAAATACGTGCTCCGGGATGAGCAGCTAAGGCAATAGCTCCTGAAGTCATTCCATCACAATCACCATGACAAAGAATTATTGTATCTTTCATTATCATCACAACTTTTCATAATACAATTCATCATTTGAAATATAGATTTAACCCTACCTTTATCTCTATTAGAAACAAATATTTAAAGACCTTAGAGATTCTTTGCCAAATATATAAATTAAGGATGTATTCTTGTGAACGCTTACATATTACATGCTGGTTGGAAATTAAAACCACAACCAGAACCCTATATTATGTTTAATACACAGGGAAGCGAACAAGAGAACTTGTTAATTTTAAAACAAGGGGAAAACATAACAATTAAAGTAAAACCTAATCAAGAAAAAACTTGTGTGGGTTTTCATAGTGCTTCAGGAAAGCACATACCATGTAAAACTACAGAATTAATTCCTTTAAACAAAGTTCAATGTCAAAGCTGTAGTTTATCAGAATTTTTCATTTGTAAAGCAATTTGTCAAGGAGATTTTTGTCATCCTTCCAGTGAAGAAGCTAATGAGCATTGCTGGAAAACTCCCGCCAGTGTCTATCTTACTCATATTGCAGGGAAGATTAAGGTAGGATCTTCAACCAGTACTTTGCGAAGATGGATAGGGCAAGGTAGCGATGCAGGAATTCGTATTGCTGAAGGCGTTGGTTTAGCACCAAGAGCATTAGAACATCAAATTAGTACCAAATTCTCCCTACCCTTAGCCATTAGAACAAGTCAAAAAATGAAATTTATAGGAAAAAAGATTGACAAAGATAAAATAACCAATCAATTAAAGTCAATCATTAATGAAATATATAAAACAATGAAATCTGAAATTTTAATCCCGAAAAAGGGTTTGGAACCCATAACTTTTCTGGACAAGTTTTTCAGTGAAATACCTTCAATGAATGTTCAACCATTAGTTCTCAAGCTAGACAAAACTGGTTTAGATTTAAGTGGAAAAATCGTTGGAGTAAAAGGATCAATTTTGGTAGTGAAAAACGTTGAAACATATTTTGCTCTTCCTCTTGATCCACTAGTAGGTATACAAGCTCATCTAAGTCAAGAATATGAAGAAATGAAGGGGCAAAAGAGTTTGTTTGATTTTGTTTGAATTTATATGGATTTGGAATTTACAGAATACTTTTCTCGATTACTTTTATAACTTGAAACATAAGCACTAAAAACTAACACAAAGATCACTATTATTATTGACACAACTAAATTGAGCATAACAACTCTCCCGTATGAAATCAGAAAATCTTCTGTTTTCAAACTAGCTCCCCAATACAGGAAGACAACAACACAACCAATTATAATACTGGAAATTATGAATAAAGGCCAAATTATTCTTTGAGATATTTTGATTCGTGTTATTTTTTCATTAAAAACTGAAAGAATTGTTACTATTGTTGTTAGAAGCAGAAAGAAGATTATAGCTGTAATGAATACCCAACTTAATTGTGCTGGAAAATTAGCAGCAAATCCTTCAGTGGTGGTTTCTAATCCTATATCGAGTATTGAAAAATTTCCATTCCAAAAGTAGTATGTCACGGTATCAGCTAATAAATCAGTAGAAATAATTATTGGAGTTCTAAAATAAAACACAAGTATATTGATGGAATAAATCATAAAAATCAAGCTAAAAATTGGAATTGGATCTAAAAGCTTCTTGAGATATTTTGTGAAAGTAATATTATCCTCTTTTTTATCCTTTCTTTTACTCATTTTAGATCCATCATTTTATTTTTCAGAATTTTTATTCATAAATTTAAATCTAAAATAAACTAAACCTATAGGTAGAATACAAAGAATTAATCCTAAAATGAGAGAGACAATTGCTAGACCGAGATCTGATCCGGAAAGTGCTTTTGTAAGTACAACTATAATTTCAACTACTGGCATTAGCCCTAGAGTAAGAGACCCTAACAATGCCCAGAAATAATTATTTTCAAAATAAATAAATGCTAGTGTCCCTCCTGCTAAAATAAACATTAGTATGCCAAGGTATAAGAAAATCTCAGTAAAAGAATAATTTGTAATAATAAAGATCGAAATAATGTCAAGTATCAGAAACATCGACAATAAAATAGAAATCCACATTGTTCTTTGTTTTATATAATATGAAAAATAAGTTTCATTTTCACCTGCTTCATCGCTACCAACTGTTTTGTTTTCCTTCAAAGGCATTTTATTTTTCATATCCACAACTTTGGTCAAATTAGTAATTGCAAACTCAGTTTTAAAGATTAGCTAGTCTAGGTTTAGTAATCTTATAAGCAATAAGAAACAACTTTTAAAAAAAACTAAATATTGCTTAAAAAGCATAACATTTTAGTTTTAGTCATCTCCCTAGTAAACACAATTAATAGTAACTTTAATCTATAAAACAAAAATTCTATGTAATAAATAAGAGTGGGAATTGAATGTCTGACGAGAAATATATTCAACACAAATACATCAAGCCTGAAAGTATTGAAGCTCGTCTATACCAACAAACAATTTTTGCTAAAACATTAAAAGGAAATACTTTGGTAGTTTTACCAACAGGTTTAGGAAAAACAATTATTCTTGCACTTTTAACCGCTAAACGTATGGAGCAATATCCTGATTCTTTCATATTACTTATAGCTCCAACTAAACCATTAGTTGAGCAACACCTCAAAACATTCCAGAAAGTTTTCAATATCATTGAGGATGAAATTGTGATGTTAACAGGTTCTGTTTTACCTGAGAAAAGAATCAAAATTTGGAAACAAGCCCAAATCATAATCGCAACTCCTCAAGTTGTAGAAAATGATCTTTTAGCTAAGAGACTTGATTTAAAGAGATGCTCTCTTCTTGGAGTTGATGAAGCACATCGTTCCGTAGGCGATTACGCTTATGTTTATGTTGCAAAACAATATATGAAAAAAGCAGCAAATCCATTAATCTTAGGTATAACAGCATCCCCGGGATCAGATCAAGAGAAGATTAATGAAGTTTGTAAGAATCTCTCGATAAATCATGTGGAGACTAGAATAGAATCTTCAACTGATGTTAAACCGTACGTGCAAAAAACAGATGTTGATTGGGTACATCTTGAATTACCAGAGAAATTCTTGAGAATTAAAACACTCCTTGAACGATCATTATCATCGAAACTAAAAGAACTGAAACGTTTAGGTTGGCTTCAGTCGTCAAGTATTAATGTTCGTCGTAAAGATTTATTGAGATTACCACCTCAAATTACAAAACAATTTGATAAAACAGAAAATGCAACAGAATTATATCTAGCTCTTGGTCTAGTAGGTTCATCAATTAGATTGACTCATGCATTAGAATTACTCGAAACACAAGGTATTAGCTCATTGATCATGTATTTTGAAAAAATGCATAAAGAAGCTAAGAGCTCAAAAGCTACTCGAAATCTTATTTCACTATTGAGTGAAGATCCTCTAATTGTTTCTTATGATATTGCAAAGCAAATATTCGAAGATGGTTTCGAACATCCTAAGATCCCTGAATTAACGAAAATCGTGGGTGAAATGGTTCGAGAGAGCCCTGATTCTAGGATTTTGGTCTTTACACAATATCGTAATTCAGCCAAAAAATTAGCCGATATTCTAAATGATATTGATAATGTGAAAGCATCTCGGTTTGTAGGGCAAGCTTCTAAAGCTGGGGATAAAGGATTCTCTCAGAAAAAGCAATTAGAAGTAATGCAACAATTTCGTGATGGACTCTTCAATTGTTTGGTTGCAACTAGTGTTGGCGAAGAGGGGTTAGATGTATCCGAGTGTGATTTAGTGGTTTTCTATGACTGTGTACCTTCAGCAATAAGAAATATTCAAAGAAGAGGACGCACGGGTAGACAAAGAGCTGGGAGAGTTGTTGTTTTAATTACTAAGGGAACCCGTGATGAAGGATATTTCTGGGCTGCAAGACGTAAAGAACGTCAAATGAAGAGAAACTTGAGGGAACTGGAGAAATATGGGAAGAAAGCCATAGATACAAAGCAAAGATCCATGGAAGATTTCTTCGCAGCAGCTACAGATGATGCTGAAATTGAAGAAGATAAAGTTTCTGAAGATACCCCTTTTGATGAATTAGCAATTCTCTCAGATGAAGCATTAAGTAAACTCGAAGATGAAATAGAAAGTGATACAAGTCAAAGTGTACCGCAAATAACTGATGCTGAGATTGAAAACATTGCTAAATTCTTCACAGAAGATGATGATTCATCTGCACCGGACAAAGTAAAGATAATAGTTGATTCCAGAGAAGGAAAATCTGGAATTGCTAAAGAACTCTCTCAATTAGATGTGGAAATAGATTTACAGCAGATTACCGTTGGAGATTTTGTTCTAAGCTCTCGAGTGGGTGTGGAAAGAAAAGACGTTGCTGATTTTAGTCAAAGTATTATAGATGGCCGACTTTTCCCACAATTAATTGCTTTGAAAAGGAGTTATCCGATTCCTCTTCTAATATTAGAAGGCGAGACATTATATGGTCACCGAGCTATAAATCCTGAAGCAATTAGAGGTGCAATCTCAACAATAACTCTGAATTTTGACATTCGAATAATTTGGTCTAGAAGCACGAAAGATACTGCAAGATTTTTACGAAACATAGCAAAACGAGAACAAAGAAAAAGTGATAGAACTCCAAGTATAAGAACAGAGAAAGCTCCAATTGAAACTTCTGAATTACTTGAATTTATAATTGCAGGATTTCCTAATATTAACGCAGTATTAGCAAAACGAATACTAGATAAGTTTGGTTCTTTGGAGAATTTCTTCAATGCTTCCGTAGAAGAAATTCAAGAAATAAAAGGTATAGGTAAGAAAATTGCCTTGGAAATTAAGGAACTACTCGCTGTATCATACAAATCTGAAGAATAATTGTAATTATTCTTCTTTCATTTTCTTAAGTGTTTGACTTAATTTATCTATTGCTTCAGAGAGTTTTACTATTTCATCTGTATCTACTGATTTCTCCAATTTCTTGCGGAGATCCTCTATTTTCCCTTTGATTGTTTTTTCAACTTCTGTATCTTCAGAGTTAATTTTTGTTTTTTGCTTTAATGCTTGTTTGTACTCTTTTGGAAGATCACTCTCATCTCTATATATGTAAACTTCTTGATTACAAATCTTGCAATAGATTTTCTCATCTATCTTAATTAAAGGGTAATTGCAATTTGGGCATGCAACGTTTAGTAATGTCCCACCTGCTTTAAGAGCAGCAGCAATCGCTTTGATACCATCTTCTTCTTTTATTGTTTTCTCATTACTCATTTATTTCACCATTTCCTAAAACGAAATTTGTTTTTCTATGGATTGTTGTCCAAACACTTTTTGGGTTGCTTTTTTGACTTTTTCACGATTTTTTGCTGTCGAGTAAACTCTGAAGATATACATCATTCCCATTAATGATTCAAATATTCTTGAGACTTTACGAATATTTACTTCTTTCTTCTTTCTTTTGCTTCCTTCTCTCATAAACATAGGTATTTCATAAGCAGGGAGATCAATAGAATGGGAATATGGTACGCTTGGAAGTGTTGGAATATCAATGAATACTGTATCAATATCTACTTTTGCTTCTTTAGCTATTTCCTCAATTAAATTCTCTCTGTAATCTTTTTTACTCAAAGTTGATTGTATAAAATCATCACGAGTCATAAATTCTCGTTCGAATGCAACCTTCAGTAATTTTCTATTCGCTAAATCTTTCATGATTTTCTCTGATGCTTTACAATCCATTAGTTGTGACCAAACTGTAAAATCATCCAATTTCACATAATCTTCAGGTGTTTGGAACCCAAGCAAATCAATTTCCTCGTTAGCTAACTCCATAGCTCGAACTATCATTAATTGTGATGCTCGGGAAACCTTATGAAAATAAATAGTTCTAAACGATTCGACTCTAGCGATAAGAAATGCTTCTAGAGCAGGTAAAGCTGAGTAATTTACAGCTAAATTGTTATTGATAACTCCCATTGTATACAGAATTCTCATAATATCTACTTGACCATATTCTGCTCCTGTGTGATACGAATCCCTTACAATGAAATCCATTTTATCAACATCACATGCTCCAGAAATAACTTGATTTAGGTACCCCTTTCCCTTAATGGTTTTATTTCCATGAATGAACCCAGAAATTTGCTCAACTTTTATTCCATGATTATTGAGAATATCAGCAATTTCTGTTTCTTGTATTATCCATCGAGAAAGATCTTCATGGTGTTTATTTATCTTCAATAACATGGCTTCAAAAGTATGTGAGAATGGTCCATGACCAATATCATGTAGTAATGCGGCTATCCTTAATTGTTTGATTTCGAAATCGGTAATTTCTACATCTTCATCGTTTTTTAGTGAATTACCCATTTTTTCTGCAAGAAAACTGACTCCTAGTGAATGTTCAAATCTAGTATGATTGGCTCCAGGGTAAACGTATTCTGAACCTGATAGTTGTTTAATTCTTCTTAATCTTTGATAGTATTTTGTGTCAATCAGTTCTTTATCTAAATCACTTATGAAGATGTATCCATGAATTGGATCTTTTATAAATTGGATTTTCTTTACAGTCATTTTTCTCACTTAATCAAAACTATGGGAGTTAGTTGATAGTTCTATCAAACATTCATTAGTATCGCAATATTCAATTTTATGCTTAAAAAACAATTTCCTCAATATAAACATAACAATCAAAATCAGTTATTAAAATGAAAAATAATAAAGCTTGGAATTCCAATTTCTTTTCTTCTAGAGCAAAGAACTTTATCAGTCTTCCCTTTTATGGACGAAAGGGACCATCATCTAATGTGATGGTACGTCTGCCATAATCTGAGATAAGGTGGGTGCATGTTGTGAGAGACTTCTAACGGTTACAGGCATTGATTGCTGATCAGTTGATCCACCTATAAGGTAGAATCTTCCAAGATCCTTCAAAACTAAAAATCCATTGGAACCACGTAGTATAATATCTTGTAACGGACTGAATGATAATCTATCTATTGCTAATTTACTAGTTGATACTAGTGCTGCAGCAACAGCTGATAATTCCACAGGATCTATATCTTTATTTTGAGCAAAAAATGCTACTCTCTCGCCTGCATCTGAAACAACTGCAAGTGCTCCTAACTGTGTTTCTGAAGTTATTTGTTGGAGTACTGCAACAAGTTCTTTTGCTTTTGATGGTGGGACTTTAATTGACATTTCTCTTCACACCCTATCTATATTTATGTCTTTATAATATTTATTCAATTTCTATTTGAAAAGTACTCATTAAATCTTCAATATCTTGCTCTATTTTTACTTCTTCTTCCTTTTTCTTAGGTTCTTTATCGAGTCTCTTCAAAACTTCTACGACTTTTACAACACCGTTTTCAATAATAATTCTTGGAACCCTATCTGGAGCTAAGAAAACTCCTTCAGGTGGATTTGGTGGTACTAGGAAATCATTGCCTTGTTGTTTATAAACACCAGTTCCAACAATAACTAAATCACGCTCATATCCAGCTGGTACACCTAATTCTTTTATCATATGAAATGCCTTACTCGGATCAACTTCTTCAATCATTTTTTGATGAGTAGGTCTTGGAGCATGAGTACTAGCTGTTGGTTGAGGAGTTGGTGGTGGTGGAGCTGTGGTTGTTGTTTCAAATCTTTTTGCTTCTTTTGTTCCTGGGGCTGGTTTAATCATCTGAGGTTCTTTGCCACCCATCATTTCACTTAGAATTGTTTTTTGTGGTTGTCTACTTCTTGGTGCTTGAGCTTGATCTGGTCTTTTTGCTCGGGGACCATCTTGTGCTTTTGGTTCAGGTCTAGAACCAGCAAATTGGCTTTCACTGGCCTTATCTTTATCTGTATAAATGATTTTCTTTGCAGGTGCAGTTCCAGCTAATTTAATATCAACACCACTCTCTAAACCCATTTCTGATGGATTGGTTGGTATACCTCGAGTTGTATCTTCGACAACACCAACTGTAGCTTCCCCACGGGATCGTTTAATTGTGAAATCAAATTCTTGAGTTTCATCTCCTTCCTCTACAACTGATAAACGATAAGCAAACCCATAATATGTTTTTCTTAATTCAGCTGCTGCCCTACTCCCGATAAATTTCTTCTTAATTCCGGAATTTGCTCCTTTCCAAAGGAAAATTCGTTTGAATTGATCATCTACAACAATTATAACTTTTGTACTCTCAGAAATGAACTCTTTTTCTTCATCTAAAGTCCCATCTTCTAGAACTTTGTAAAATTTCATTGTCATTTTAGCTTTCTCCTATCAATATGTGGGTGTTTTCACATATTAAGCTTTTAAATAGTGCATTTTTATTTTTTTCTGAATAAATGCTTGCGATATCCTAAATAACTTTTACTCTTTGTATATAAAATCACTTTTGGTATTGACAAAAATCTAATTTTCATATAATGTGACGAAACAAAATGATTTCTAATTCAGATTTTTATTCCGTCTCATTTTCATTTAGGAATGTATCAATTAATCCTATCGCTTCCATGAATAGCTCTTCGTTGTTTTCTTGGAAGTTAACAGATAGATAAACCATTTCTCCAGTGAGTGATACAATCTTTTCTGCAAGTGCTTTTGTATAAAGCTCATTCCTTGTTCCAATAACTGTTGCAGTGGAGAGGTTTTTTCTATCAATTATCGGTCGTCTGGATTTTTTGCTTGTTTCATTTTCTCTATCTATTGGAAAGGTGGGTAAAGAAATAGCCATAGTGCCCAGTTTCAAAGATTCTTTTTCTGATATGACCAGGAAAAAACCATTTGTGAATCTAATTCCTACTAAACACAAATTATCACTTTCTAATTGGAAATATGGTTCTTCTTTGTTTTTTTCTTTAGTTTGATCTTCCATAATAATTCCAACTTTGAATCAATAGGGATCTATTCTAAATAATCTAAATCCAAAACAAAATCAGCAATCGCTTCCATAGCTGGTGTTACATTTTTCTGCCAAGATATGATTAGAAGTTGTTTATTTTGTTTTATTCGTGAGAATATTGGGAACAAACCTGAATCTGTAGTTCCAATCCCTATAATATCTATTGAATTAGAATTCATGCATTCCAAAGCATTAATAGCTACATGAAGATCTACATCACTCCCAACAATTTCTTCATGAAATCCAAATGAATTTATTAATTCTGATTCATCTTGTGATAATTGTTTATCTGTAATTATTTTACCTACTCTTGTAACTCCAATTTCCATCAATGATTCTGTTATTACATTCAATTTTCTAAGATCAAAATCAGGTAATATTGTAGGACCATCAATTATAATAGCAATTTTCTTCTTATCATCATCTGTAATAATTCTTAGGGCTTTTCCAACTCTATTTAACATCCATTTCACCACTGAATCTTTTTTCTACTCACTATTTACCATATCTTCGCTCTCTTTGCTGGTAAATCCTAATAGCTCTCCAAAGATCAATTTTTCTGAAAGCAGGCCAATAAATATCTGTAAAGTATAATTCAGAATATGCACTTTGCCAGAGTAAAAACCCACTTAGTCTTTCTTCACCAGAAGTTCTTATAATTAGATCTGGATCAGGGATACCTTCAGTGTAAAGATGATCGTTTATTGTTTCTTCACTTATATCAGTGATATTGATTTCTTCTTTTTGAACTTTAGTAGCGATTTTTCTCACAGCATCTACAATTTCAGCTCTTCCACCATAACTAAGTGCAACGTTCAGAATATGCTGTTCATAATCCATAGTTTTTTCTTCGATATCATTAATCAATTTTAATATTTTATCAGTAAGAGTATCGCGTCGACCAATAATTTTTACTTTAATCCGATTATCAACAATCAAAGGATCAGTGTTAATTTTGTGAAGTTTCTTTATTAGTAATTCCATTATCTGCTCTACTTCTTCTGTTGTACGATTAAAGTTCTCAGTAGAGAAAACATAAAGAGTAATTATTTTAATTCCTAATCTTAAACACCATATTAGAAGTTCATCAACTTTTTCTGCTCCAATGAAGTGACCTTCTTTCGCATCCAATCCTTTCTTCTTAGCGAATCTCCTGTTGCCATCTAAAATTACTC
Organism: Promethearchaeati archaeon; assembly: GCA_013166835.1. Taxonomy (GTDB): domain Archaea; phylum Asgardarchaeota; class Heimdallarchaeia; order JABLTI01; family JABLTI01; genus JABLTI01. The sequence continues at coordinate 23,316 of JABLTI010000021.1, forward strand.
CTATGTGTTGAGGTTTGGGTCCTTTCTTTATCTGATTCCAAAGCCTTTTTTCATAGAATTTATAAATAGGCGATTGTAATTTCATTTCAGATCAACAATATTCTTTAGTATTTTTTATTTTCCTCCTCAACTTTTACGAGGAAATTATATAACTGTTATCTTTTAAACGAGATTCTATATATCATTCTTATTATTATACATTAAGTATTTCATCTAAAGTTTTGCTATATCCTTTATTACTATACCAGTTCTTATACTACCAAAATCACAAAATGTTGTGCTCTTCCAACGTTTGTATACATTATCTAATTGATTTAGAACCTTCGCAAAATAGAGATTGATGACAATCCCATGAGATGCTATTAGAATTCTTTTACTTTCATACATTTTATCAAGTTTATTTATTTTTCCAGAGAATCGACTCAATGCATGAGCTGCTTTTTCCCAATTATTAAATGACTTGTCTAATTCGTGCATACATCTTTTTACAATTGAGCTATAATCTTCCGTAGTGCTTAAAAAACCTCCAGAATCCCTATCTAATTCATTGAAATCACTGAATTGTGTTACTGATTTTGAATCTCTCAACGCAAGAGGTTTTACCGTTTGATAGGCTTTTCTCTCACATGATGAGATTATTATATCAAGATCTTTGAATTCTTTTACTGATGTCAATTCTTCAGCTTCTTTATAACCTTCTTTAGACAAGGTCCATTTAGAAACAGGGATTTTGCCAGTGATCTTAGTTTTTGCATGTCTCAATAAAAGAAATTCATTATTTGCCATAGTAAACAATCATCTTTCAATGTATTATAAAATTGTTGAAAAGAAAATTTCCAAGTATAAAATAATGTCTTCTGAAAATAGAAAATAATGATAAAAGTGTTGCTAGAACAACATACATTTTTAGAATCTAAAGAACATCAGCAATTTTCCTTGCTGCTCTACCCATTTCTAAAAAGATTAACCCAAGTTTTGCATCTTTTCGTGAGCTACATGTCAAAACTGCGTTTGGACCTGCGTTCATTGATATGATAGTTCCTTCGGAACCTTCTACAAAAACTCGCTCAATACGTCCTTTTCGCATTTCCTCAATAACTCTTTCACCTAATGATAACATTGCTGCAGTCATAGCTGCTAATCTTGTTTCTTCAATATCTCTTGGTAATGCTGATGCGATTGGTAAACCTTCTACACTTACTACTGCTGCGGCTTCAATCTCAGGGACAGAAGATTCTAATTCCTTTAACATATTATTAAGTTCGGTGTTTCTCCCACCAGCTGCCCCAAAACCAATAACAGAGAGTAAGTCTTCTCTTGAAACTTGTTCATCTTTACGCTGCAATTTGATACCTTCTAAGATTTTGCGTCGGTGAATATTTACTATTCAGTCTTTGGTTGTAACCTATTATAAGTTTATTTAATTATGCTATTTCTAACCAAATCCTTATCCACATAATATGATAAATTGAAATTATTAATCCACACTATAAAAGAACTTCGAAAGAGGTCTTTTTCGTCAGAGCAATTATTTACGATTTAATTTGGTTAAAAATAGAAAACAAAAAAATCGTAATATTATTAAAAGATTAAACACTGCAAAGTAATTCAATCAGTTATCAGTAATTTCCTATATCTACGAATCATTTATTAATATGCGTTTATCCAAAAGATTCGACCAGCATTTGATGTGAATAGAATTTGAAACGAAGCAAATATCTGACCATTAGCATAACAATTGCCTTAACATGTTTAGTCGTTGCTTATAGTGTAAATACTGCCCAATCCATACCTCCAATTGATACACTAGTTCTCTATGTCGCAGCGGAAGACGTTAATCCTTTTGTTGGAGATAATGTAACAATAATTGGCTTCTTCAAACATTACTTGAACACAACTGAAAGCTTGCGAAATGTTACTATAGAGCTAAACAATGTTGACGCTGCATTAAACATTACACACGTTAATGTCAATAATTACAATATAACAAACTACAATCTCACTCAATACTTATTAGTAGATGAAAATTCAACAACTCCGATTTTCTGGTGGAATTCTACTTACATAAATATTACTTGGGCACAATTCGATCATTTGATGACCTTTTCATATAATTTTACGGTTCATTGTCATACTTCTGGACAACAATCAACAGGTCAACCAATTGCTACATATTATCTTAATAATGAATTGTTAATCTATAATGGTGCTCATGTCGTTCTGTATGTTGAGCTTATACCACTAACTCTTGCAATACCGTATCCCGAACGTGGTTTGTGGGCGTGGCAGTGGTGGTTTGTAGGAAGCTTGCTTGTGGCAGCACCTATAATCATAATAGTCATAACTAGACTTACATTATGGAAGAGATAAAAAACAGACTAGAATTACTTGCCTAGTTTTTTGTCATTTTCATTTTTCAATGACTTCTTTGTATAATTTTTCATATTGAGGAACGATTACATCTGGATGGAATTTTTCTCGAGCAATTCGAGAACCTTCTTCACCGAGTTTCTTTCTTAATTTCTCATCATTTACGAGCGTTAGAATGCTTTCAGCTATTCCATCAACATCTCCGGTTTCAACTACGAAACCAGTTTTTTCATGAACATTAACTTCGGGGAGACCACCTGCATTCGATGAAATCACCGGAATTTTGCATGACATTGCTTCTAAAGCAGCTAATCCAAAACTCTCAATTGCCGAAGGAATGAGAAAGATATCTGTGAAACAGAGAACTCTTGGTACATTAAGCAAACTACCTCGAAACGTAATATTATCCTTTAATCCCATAGTAATAGCTAAATCACGACAGTATTCTAGTTCCGGGCCTTGGCCTATCATTTCTAATCTAATGTTTGGATGTTTTTCAACTACTTGGGCTAATGCCTTAATTATGTCTGGGGATCGTTTCACTTGTCGGAAATTTGAAACATGCGATAATACAATCTCATCTTTTACCGGTTTCTTGATATGTGAGAATTTCTCTGGATCTACAAAATTATAAATGACTTGAATTTCTTTTTCAATACTATAATGTTCGTCAATGAATTTAGTCATGAATTTAGAAACTGTAGTTAACGCATCATGATTATTCAAACTATTCTCCAAGATTGGCTTATATGCGTCATCAAGACCAAGTAAATGTATGTCGGAGCCATGTAAAGTTGAAATGATATTCATTTTTGGATCAGTAAGTTTTGCTAGATGAAGTGATACAGAATGAGGAATAGCGTAATGCGCATGAAAAACATCTATTTGTTCTTCCTTCTGTAATTTCGATATAAGCGAAGCAAGAATAATAGTATAAGGTTTGTATTTGAAAAGAGGATAAGACAAAATGTTAACTTCATGAAAGATGAATTTTTCTTCTAATTTCAAGCGTTCAGGAAGTTGATAGGAAATAAAATGAACCTCATGACCTCGTTCCATTAGCTTTAAACCTAATTCCGTTCCTACAATGCCACTACCACCAAAAGTTGGATAATTAATAATTCCAATTTTCATTTTTCATACCTCGAAATTTCATTCCAGATTATTTTATAGAAGTGCTGACCAATCCTTCAATGCTAATGGATCTTTCATATAGAAAGCTTCACCATATTCTACCTTTATCAATGATCCATAGAACTTACATCTCTCTTCTACTGGAAACGGTAGGTGTTCCATTGAAAATTCTTTGAATTGTGATTTATAGGTCATAATAGTTTCTTTCTTCTTCTTGAACTCTTTACTAATATCCAGAATGAAAGTAAATTTTGACTGATTATTAAGCTCATAATAAAGCATATGTTTTACTTTATGTTTTGGATGATCTAGTTTTATTTTCTGAAGTTTAGCAAAGTGACAGGCTTCAGAGACAGTTAAAGAAGTTGTAACGTGGTCTGGGTGACGATCCTCCCAATATGGCATTAAAACAACTGTTGGTTTGAATTCTCTTATTTTATTTGTAATCTTTAGAATTACTTCTTTCTTATCCTCAAAGGGTAAATAAGCATCAGGAAAACCAAGATTTTGACGGAGTTCTGCTCCGAGGACTTTTCGAGCTGCCTCAGCTTCTTCTAATCTAGATTCTTTAGTTCCAAGTGAACCCATCTCTCCTGCAGTTAGATCAATAATTCCAACCTTAAAACCAGCATTTATTGCTTTAACAATAGCTCCACCAGCACCCAATTCCGCATCGTCCGGATGCGGAGCAAACACTAAAACATCCAGCATTTCAACACCACATGATTTCCAGGATCAACTTTTGTCATTAAATCCTTCATACAATCTAACATATTAATTGAGTACTTGTTTAAGTATTGGAAGATGTTAAAAATTCTTTCTTGTGGTTTCTCATCAGGAAATACATAGGCTTTTGCTTTTTGGAGTTGTGCTTGTAAAACTTGATTATCATCTTTCACATATTTCAAGTACATTCGTTCGATGTTGTTTAGCTCCTTCAATATGCTTTGCTTTCTTCCTTCTGCACGTTTACCTAATTCTTGACTTACATCTGATAGATTTTTATTCATGTCATCAAGAGCATTTGTAATTTTGTCAAAATAATTCGCCAAGAATTCTTTATTTTCTGATTTTAACAATCTAGAAGTGAGTTTGTTTGTGTCTCTAAGTTCAGCAAGATTCACATCATATTTGTCAACAATACGATTAATATGTCGTTCTAGAACTGTAGCTCCCATTCTGAATTGTAAATTGGGTTGTTTCAATCCGAATTCTGGATAGAGATCTTTTATTTGTATATGATAACCTATTTCTGATGGTCCACCAACAAAAATATGTGTTGGCATTATAGTATCTTGAGCTAAGGGTCGATAGATAGCATTAGTACTAAATCTATAAGGATTTTCCTGTAATTCATCCAATATTTGTTCTCTATTAAGAGTTGAACCATTTGCAATGTGATACATTCCTTTCTTATCGATTGTTATAGTGTTTCTAAAATTATCTTCATCGATATAGAAAAGCCCAACAATATCTTCTTTTTTATGCATTTTAGGTTTGTAACCTAAATCGTTTAGTTGACTAGTTGTTTTTAGAAAGATTTGATTATAATGAACTGGTTTCTCAATGAGTTTCGAGAAATAATCAGTAAGGTGTGACCTGAAAATCCAAGGTTCCACTAATATTAATCCCCATTTACCAAATAATCTTGTCATAATACGACTGAAGAAATCTCCCCACATTCTTGATTTGTCTAATTCTGGTATAATTATATCACTAAACAACATATCAGTGAACTCTGTTTCGGGGAAAGTTTCAATCATAGTAGTAATTGTATTATTGCATCTGCTTTTGAGTAATTCAATTCTTTCCAAACTTTTACCAATTGCATCGGATGCATCTATAATTAAAGGAATAATATCATTACTTTTATTGAGAATTCTAATATTGTTTACTTCTTCTACATCATGATCCTCCGAAGCATTCCAAAAAACAGGAATGAGTTTAATCTTTTCACTACTAAATTTCTCTGCATAATTGATTGCTGCGAACGTTTTGTAAATGGTATACAATGGTCCGGATAGAAAACCGGGTTGTTGACCAGTAACTACAAAATAGATATCTTCATTTTCAATTTGTTCTATATTTTTTATTGTCTCATCATGAGCACCTATCGATTTATTGTATTTCAATAAAATTTCTTTAAGTAATGATCTATCTCCATTAAATTTTACAGAATGGAGTTTTTTCGGACTTTTCTTTAGAAAATCAAACATCGGTTGCTTCTTGTTAAGATAATCAAGTAGCATGTTGTTTGGATAAATACTATTTCGGTCTAATACTTCAAGTTCAATTGGGTCATCCATAAATATTCACATCAAATCTTATAGTTAAAAAAATTACGACTAAATTTTACTCTTTCCACTCTTCTTGTTTACTTGTCAGCTAAATCAACTGTTTTATTCATTTTAACCTTCTGTTTAATATTCTAAAAGGTTATTTCACATCTTGATTATACAAAAAGAAAAAAAAATAGGAAAAAATAATTGATGGAAAAAACATCAATTATCAATTCATTTCTTATTAATCAAATATTCAGACATTGCTTCTACAGCTTTTCTACTTACTCCTAAGCAAGGATAACAGTAGTCTAGTATTAATTAATAAAAAATTATGAAAAGAGAATTAAAAAAATAATTTGAGGATTTCAAAGATAGATATATCATCAAATATCTTCTTCACTTTTAATTCTCTGCCATCTGTGTTTACGATTTTACCTGATCTTGAGATCCAAGCAGGCATTGGTATAATAAGGTCTGCATTTTCATTGTATCCCATTGAGATAGTAAAGCCTTTGAATTTTTTATTCATAGCTCCAATTACTAAATAATTGTCTGCTATTGGTACTTTACCAAATCCAAGTTCTATAAGTCCAACTTCATTTAATCCTTTATGCATAATTACTGTGGGAACTTTTTCAGGTTTGGCTGGGGCATTTAGAATTGCTAATTCATAAGAATCATTCGTTAGTATAGCCCCTTGTTTCTTAGCTATATGTAAAAATGGTTTTAACAAAGGATAATCACTTAGAGAAACATCTAATTTTATACGTTTGCTCTTCAAAATATCTGTTATTTTGGCTGTCGAAATTCCTTCATCAAAAATTGCCCCTATTTTGAATCCATGTTTTTCACTAAATTCTTTAAGTTTTATTGCTTCATCATTAGTGACATTTGGAGCTAAGACAATAGCTAAATCCTTTTTATGTTTGTTAATTATACTTTTAGCTTCGTTCAAAGTAATTTCAGTGAATCCTTTTCCAGATTTTTTCATTGGTTTCTTAATATTCTTCTCCCAAGTTCTGTCAAATCTTGGCTTATCACATACAAGTCCATAATTCCATGAATTATCTATAGATGAAACATTGACTGAAAATCCCTTATAAATATCAATATTCATTTCACAGCCAATACCACAGTTATTACAAACAGTAGGTATTGATATTACATCCCAAGGACCGTTTTTAACAAAAGGAGTAGTGGATGCAAATGCTCCTGTCGGGCAGATATCAACAAAACTACCTATGAAATCGCCTTTTACATCACCCATTTGCATGCCTGATGGTGGGCCGTTCTTTGTTGGGAATCCACGATTTAGATTATCTATTAAACCTTCTCCAATAATTTCATGAGTAAGATTTACACATCGACCACATAGGATGCATTTGTTGTTATCAAGAATTATCTGTGGATGTGATTCATCTATTGGATCAGTATGTAATTCTCCAATATATTGATCTTGGTTTGCATTATATAATTTCGCGTATTCCCTTAATTTACATTCAAAGGAATCTAAACAACCACAAGACATACATCTATTTACTTCTTCTATAGCCTCTTCCTCAGTAAATGAAGTTTCAACCTCTTTAAAAGTACTAATTCTTTCTTCAACAGGAAGATCTTTAGTTTTTACACGATTTAATCTTTCTCTGTCTTTATAATCTTCTTCTGTTACTTTCTTCCAGTGCTTATAAGGTCTATAAGTTAGAATTAACTTCTTTAATTCTTCATCATTTTCGATTTCATCAAGATATTCCCATGGTTTTTGTAAAGCTTCTTTATATTGTGGTAGTTTTTCTTTTACATATAAATCAATCATAATTGCTGCTTCTTTGCCTGTTGCTATCGCTTCAATGACTGTCGAAGGACTGAGAGCTAAATCTCCTCCTACAAACGTACCTGGGATATTTGTTTCATATGTGGTTTTATCATAATCAGCCCACATAATAGAATATTTAAGACCAATATTATCAAGCAACTCTTTATCTGAACTTTGTCCTACTGCAAAAATAACATTATCAATGTCTAAACAATAGTTTGTTCCGTCACAAGCTATAGGTCTGCATCTGCCACTTTCATCTGGTTCACCAAGTTTCATTTTAATCAATTCAATTTGATTAACATTTTCTTCGCCAATAATCTTCAATGGATTAGAAAGAAGATTGAATTCAATTCCTTCTTCTTCTGCTTCTTCGATTTCCTTTTCTTCCGCGGGCATTTCGTTACGAGTTCTTCTATAAGTAACAATAACATTGGAACCTAGTCGTTTTGCAGTTCGGGCAACATCCATTGCACTATTTCCTCCTCCAACTACCATTACATTTTGCCCAATCTCAACTTTTTCACCTAAGTTGATTTTTCTTAAGAAATCAATCGCATCCATCACACCTGGCATTTCACAACCTTCTAATTGTAGCTGTCGACTTTTCCATGCACCAATTCCAAGAAATATTGCATCATATTTTTTCTGTAATTCATTAAATGAGATATCTTCTCCTATACGAGTATTTGTTTTAACCTGAATACCAGTATTGATAACTGTTTCAATATCCTTCCTGAGAATATCTTTAGGTAATCTGTATTCAGGAATACCATATCTTAACATACCTCCTAATTCAGGCATTGCTTCATATAAAGTAACATCATGTCCTTTTATTCGAAGATAGAAAGCACAAGATAGCCCTGCTGGTCCACCACCAATAATAGCAACCTTCTTACCTGTATCTGGTGGGATTTCAGGCATCCAAGCTCCATGCTCAAGATCATAATCTGCGACAAACCGTTTTAATTGTCGTATTGCTAAGGGTTCCTCAACTAGATTTCTCCTACATTCTTTTTCACAAAATGCCGGACAAATTCGGCCAAGAACCGCTGGAAGAATATAATCTTTTTTCATTAAAGCAACTGCTTCATGATATTTGCCATTTGCTGCTAAAGCTAAATAACTTTGGACATCGCTTTTTGTTGGACAACCATCATTACAAGGACCAATACAATCCCCA
>JABLTI010000100.1 GCA_013166835.1 Promethearchaeati archaeon
TTAATCTGTCAGTATTATAGAATCCTTGAAGGACGTTGTAAGAATCTATGTCAACATTCAACTCTCATCCCATTAATCGTCTACGAAAAGCTCACGATAATCCCGTTGTGATTAGATTAAAAGATGGTCGAGAATTTCGTGGAAGTCTTGATGCTCAAGATCAACATATGAATATGGTTCTACGAAATGCTATCGAGTACTACAAAAACGAGAAAGTAGCCTCTTTTGGTAAAATCTTCATTCGTGGGAATAACATTCTCTGGGTACAGATAGATTTAGTTCCAAAATAAGCATCCTTGCTTCTTTTCTTAGAGTTATTCTTTCAGTGGGTACTAGATTGAAAAAATAGATTACTCTTCGTCTATATCTTTGCTTTCTATTGTTTTGATGGGTTTTCTCGGGATACTCTTTTCTTTTGGTCTTCGCTCATCTTGATATATTTGTTCAAGCTCCTTTCTTCGTCTGCTCTTGTATTCAGTTATTAATTCCCCTAATGTATCCTCTGTTTTTTCTCCCAGAATTTGTTGTCTTTGTTCTCCCCATTCTTTTATTGCTTGTTCTAACTCATCATAATACGTTACTGCAATATCATCTATCTGCCTTACAGGCATCTGAAAAAGGACTGGAACATCTGCATTAAGAAACGCTTCCATGGCTATATTTGAGATGTTGTTTTCTGCACAAACAACAGCTTTTACCTCTCTTTCAATGAGCATTTCAGCTGTTCTCTTCCCACCACCGGAAGGATCGACTAATAATACTACTTCAAATGGTTCAATGTTAACTCTCTCAATTGTTTTTTCAATTCCTTCTCGAGAGAATTCGAATACAACCTTCATTGGCACTACTATTCGGTTTGTGCTCATAACTATCATTCGTTTCAGGTCGATGATTATCCCTTTTACTTTTGTTAGTTCACTGTCAAGTTTCTTGACTTGTCCTCTGAGAAATCTTAATTCATCATCTTTATTTTTGATTGTGCGTTCTCGTCTCAATTCTTGGGATTGTTTATTTGTTATCTTTTTTATTCTGTTTCGTAATTCTGTTCCTTCTTTTCGGAGTTTCTCTAATTCTCCTAAAGCTTCTTCATTCATATCTTCGAGGTTTTCAATATGAATTGCTTGTCTATCCCCTAATTCTTTGAGAGCATCTATTTTTTCAACTAATGCTTTTTCATTATCAGTTAATACTACTTCTTCTTCCAATTTAATTTCTGGTCGTTCAACAACTTTTTCCCTGTTTCTTACTTCTTCTATTGCATCCTGAATATTCATTTCATCTTTAATGACGATCTGTTTTACGAGATTTCGAAGTCTTATGCTCCCGGGATCTGACATCTCAGAATCTATGCGATCAAATAAGGTACTATACTTGCTGTATGCTTTTATTGCTGCAAATAAAGCATCTCTCTTATGTGCTCCTTTGATTTTTGTTCCACTGCTTTCAGTATAGTCATTTACGACCTGGTTTTTCTCATCAGAGCTATAGAGTTTCTCAGGAAAGAATAAGGAAGCATTTAGCATTTTAGAAATTTTCACAACAAAATCAGGAGGGGGTCTAACATCTGCAGCAACCAATGTAGGATCGCCTAGGAGGGTTATCTCGCGAATAATATCACCTCGAGCAACACTACGCAAAGAATCAACCATGATGATTTTCCCTGCGAAATTCAAAACGGCAATACCTGTGTTTTGCCCTGGATCTAAACCAACAATTAATCCTCTGTCAGTTTTTCGTCTTATACCTGAAGTGATTTTTCCTCTACCACCTGTTGCAGGTATAAACTCCAATCGTTTCTTTCTAATTGGAGATATGACTACTCGAGACAATTCCCCTTTGAATGGTTTCACAATTTTCCGAAGTCCACTTAAAGAAGTATAAGCTCTGAAAACAGCATTGTCATAACCATATTCTGTTTTCCTGACTTCTAAATCAAAATCAATTTTATGATCCTGGAGTTGTTTCTCAATTTCTCGAGTAAGATTTAGGATTTCTCCTCGCATTTTTCTGGAATATCTTTGTTGCGACCATCCACCAGGACCTATTGCTTTTGCTCGAGATATTTTAATCTCCGTTTCTTCCTCAAAAGGTATGAGAATATATCCAACACCTTTTACTGCTAATCGACAGATTATCTCTGCTGTTTGTAATGGATTTGCATGTTGTGAGGGATAAGGGATTCCATGTCTTCGAGCAAGACGATTAACAGGTTCAAATCCATCTGGAGGTGCTCCGGTTACTTGAATAATTCGAGTTTTGTGTGGTAATTGACTACAAAATCTGATAATTTTTGCTGAATTTGATTCAAGCTCAAAGATATTATCTACAGCAAGAAAAACAGGTTCATGGGTGCGACTCAGCTTGATTAGATTCCTTATTGATATTGAGTTGTGGGTTTCGATTACTTTATCGTCTTCCATAACAATGGCTGCAAAACGATTCGAACTTGTAGAAGTAAGTTTTTGACTCGAAGTTCCAGCTAAAATGTCAATACCAATAATCTTAGACAATCGATGAAGCACTCCACCTTGGTTACTTTAATCTTAATCTTTTTAGGAAAAAATCTTTCCATAGATAAAGAATCTAAGTATACTTTTCAAGCCTAATTCTTTAAATCATGATGCAATTTCTTAATAATTTTATCAATTGCTACAAGAAATTCATTTTCAGTATCATCTTCAATGATTAGGTTACCAAATAGCATATTCAAAGCAATTCCACAATTACAATGAATGGTACCTACGGTTTCCACTCCTAACCGTTTTTTAAAGTGCTTTTGCCATTGAGTAACTAATTTTTCAGGAGTTCCAACAACTATTTGATTAAAGATAATGTAGTCTTTTCTTTTAACTGTTCCAAGCATCGAGTAAAGTTCTTTCAATAGAAAAGTAGTACCTGCAATACCATACTTGTTTGGTCTCAAAACAATTAACGATGCATCAGCAATGATAATAGAATTAATTGATGCTAAATTCAAAGAAGGCGAAGTATCAATGATAAGATAATCATACCCTAGTTTCTCAAACTCGCTTTTTGCATTGTAAAGCCTTTTAAGTGCTTCAGCATGAAAATTCTTATCCATGCTTAGTAACCCTACACCAAATTGAGGTTTTGAGTTTGCGAATATTAAATCGAGATTTTCATGAATTAATGATTTAACGGGTAGATCTTTCGGAGTTGGTGGGTTTAGTTCTGCGTTCTTGTCTGTATAAGATTTTGCTTTCATTTTTTGCATTTCAAAAAGATCATTAAATTTGTACTTTGGTTTTAAGCCGGTGAAGATGCTTTCAAAAGTAGGTGCATTGAGATCCGCATCTATTGCTAAAGTTTTGTAACCCTTTTTTGCAAAACCAATTGCAATATTTAGCGCTATAGTTGTTTTACCAGTTCCACCTTTATAGCTATGCAGAATTATCGTTTTCATTTTAACATAAACTCCAATAACATTTATTTCGCTAAATACCTCATACCGTTTTTCTCTTTAGAAGAAGGATTTGCTATTATCAATCCTTTAACTAATAAACTATCAATAATAATCTGTTCTACTTTCTTCTTTCGTTTAGTAATCTTACTAATTTCATCCAGTGATAATCCTTGCACTTTTGTGCTCATAGCATCCATAATAACTCTAGCAGTTAGATTTTCATCTTTTGGTAAAGATAACAGAACACTGATTTCAAATAAACTGTGAGTTTCTACCTCAGCTTTCTTTTCAGTTTTTCCTGTTAGAGTTTTTAAGAAAACATTATATTCATCTTTTATTTTCTGACAAAAAGTTTCATTCAAGTGATTCACAGTATTTACTATTTTTAATCTGTCAATAAGAAACGCTTCCGTTTCACGATAGAATCTTCTAATAGAATCCAGTTGTTCATCGTTAGCAATTAAACAAACTACTCCAACACGGTTTCTTTGTAAACGAGGGTCTTCCTCGAATCCTGTTCCCCTCATATTCAAATCAATCGCAACTGCATAGAAAGTGCTTTCAGGAATTTGAAGGATACCTCTAATTTTACCAGGACCAAAATCTGTTCTTTCAAAACCAGTCAAAAATGCTGTGAAGCCTTTAACTGCGAGATACATTGCAGAGATTTCATCTAGATCTGAGAAATTCAGATGAGTTTGTGGTCCCATATCTTCCATTAAAACTACCGCTATTCCAATCTCATTTGAGTATGCCATTGGTGGATGAATATCATTTGACATTGATAATTTTTCCTTGTTCGAATTTTACGGATAGCAGTTATACTTCCACTCGTGAATGTTTTTAGTCTTTCTACTATGACAAAAGAGAGGATTACAAAACTATCTTAGTGAGACACTAAACTTATTTTGTATTTATACAGCTAAATATTTGTAGGGTAGAAGCACTTCTATTGTCATTTTCTAAACAATATAAATATACCAGAACCAAATATTCGCGTTAACAGAAAAAATAAAAAGAGCTAAATCAAGGATAACTCGTTGAATAGCAGATTAAAAAGTCTGAGGTTTAAGAATGAGCATTGAAGAAATTAGGAAAGCAGAAAAAAAGGCTGATAAAATAATCCAAGATACAAAGCAAAAGGCTCAAGAAAATATTCGGAATACTCAAAAAGATTCCAGAAATCTCACAACTCAAGCAAAAGAAACCGCTCAAAAAGAAATCGAAGCCTTAAAGGCATTATCTAAAAAGACAGTGGAAAAAGAACGCAAGAAATCAAAAGCTGAGATTGAAACTTCTCTCACAGAGATAGAGACGAAGAAAAAGAAAAATCAAAAAGCAGCAATAAATCTTGTAGTAAATTCAATAACCTCTGTTGAGAAGAAATAAGCAAGATCCTTTGTATGGGAATGAATACGATGAAAATTGTAAGTTTAACCAAAGCGGATTTGTCTATGGGTCTTCGTCTTGGTGGTTTGAAGGAATGCTATATTATTGAAAGTCCGGAACAAGCAGGTGAGAGAATTTTGGAATTAGCTCAAGATCCTGAAATTGGCATTCTCATTGTTGATGATGATATTGCTAGAATGCATCATGACTTAATAGATGATATTAGATCAGGCAAGAAAACATTCCCAATTATAGTCGAAATTCGAACCTCTGATAAAAAGAAAGTTACAGAGGGTGTTGATCCTCTTACAGATTTGATTAAACGTGCAATAGGTGTAGATATTTCAGCAGATAAGGATAAAGGATCTAAACCACCTAAAATCTAGTCTTGCAGAAAAGTCTGATTAGTCATCATCAAGCTTTTATTCAGCTTTTCATTTCTGTTAATTACTTGTTAGATATTGGAATGAAATCAGAATGAAAAAGTCCAAAACAGCTCCTTTTTTGGGAGCTATTAAGTTGAATTGGTGCGATTCATGTAATCTGCCAATTCTTGATAAGAAAACTTGTGGACTTTGTGGAGAACAAGTGAGGAAAGTTAAAATCGCTCCTCCAGGTGATGTTCGTCCTGCTTTCAATAAAGACATTAAAAGAATAGCTGTAATTGTCGATGAGAAGTTTGGAGCTGGAAGTGCGGAAGCACTTGGATTAATTAATGATAGAATTATCCTCCTAAATGAAGTGAGTTACGATGATTTATTGGATGAAATAATCATTGATGGTCATGTCGTAGGAGCTCTCAGGTATAATCTATTTCTAGAAGATTGGGATTTTGCTCCGAGAATGATTGGAGCTAAGAGGATTTTTGAGAACTCAAAGAACAAGAAAAAAACTCTTACCGTTGATAAGGGTGCAGTGACCTATATAGCGAATGGTTACAATGTTCTTGCACCTGGCGTTATCAAAATAGATGAAACTCTTAGAAAAGGGGAAGTTGCTGTAGCATTATCACCTGAAGGAGAAGTTCTCTCGATTGGGAATATGAGAATACATGCAAAAAAACTCAAAGAGATTAAGAAAGGAGTTGTTTTAAAACCTAAACACTCCTTGAAAAAATTCGCCCTAAATCTTGATCATAGCCAAAAGACCACTCAGCCTTTATGGAAAGAAGCTGTTGAAGCAAATAGAAAAATCATAGAAACATATGAAACAAGGGCTATAACAGCTATAAACAAAGCTAGAGTTAATCATATTGACTTACCTGTATCTGTTTCGTTTAGTGGTGGAAAAGACTCCCTAGTGTGTTTACATTTAGCTAGGAAAACTCCGAATCTGGATTTCAAAATTATCTTTGTTAATACAAGTCTAGAATTCAATGAAACAATCGATTATGTTGAGGAACTAATCACGAACCTAAATTTAAGAGATAATTACTGTCGCATGGATATATCAGAGGATAAATTCTGGACGAGTACTGAAAACTTTGGTCCACCAGGAAAAGATTATCGTTATTGTTGTAAAATACTGAAAATTGGTCCAATTAATGATTTGATTGAGGAATGCCTAGGAGAGAAAACCTTGAGTATTATAGGTCAAAGAGGGTATGAAAGCATTGCAAGGTTTGAAAGTAAAACTCTTTGGTCTAATCCGTGGATACCAAACCAAGTTAATTTCACCCCAATTCAAAAATGGACCGCTTTACATGTGTGGATGTATATTTTTAAGGAAGAATTAGAATACAATCCGCTTTATGAAGAAGGGTTCTCACGAATTGGTTGCTGGTTATGCCCAGCAAGTAATCAAGCTACATTTGAGATAATTAAAAAGATGAAACCAGTATTATGGAAAAAATGGATGGATTTCCTCGAAAAATGGCAAATGGAAAATTCACTACCAAAAGAATGGCTCACTTGGGGACTTTGGCGATGGAAACGATTGCCAAAGAAGATCAAAGATCTTGCAGCTGAGGTTGGAGTAAGTCTAGATTATGAGAAAAGAGAAGAGAAAACGATTGGAGATTGGAACTTAAATTTCAGATTATTTGAAGGATTCACAACATGCCAAACAGGAGAGGTAATACTCGAGGGAACATTTAATTCACCACTAAATCTTCTGAGATTATTACAGTTCTGGCAAATATTCACTGAAACTGACTATGATGAAGAATTAGGAATTTTGAGAGGAATCGATGTAAAAGGAACTACAATATCAATCTCAGCGGATGGAGCAATAACCGCCAAAGGAAAAAATCCTAACACAGTGAATAAATTGTTAATGAAATTGGTTTTAGAAGTCTTCAGATCTGAAGAATGCACCGGATGTGAAACATGTCTTGTTCACTGTTCAAGTGAAGCTATTAGTATTCAACCCACTACAAATCAGACAGAAATTGAAGTTTCTCTTTGCACGCAATGTCGGGAGTGTCATAACCGTTGTCCTGTAATAAAGTTTGGTCATAGAGAAATTGACGAGCTATTTTCGACAGAAAATAACTCTTAATCATAAAATAAATCATTTTGATTTTAAGAACATAATTGCTTTAGCAATATCTCCATCGCTCTCAAGCAATGCATCTTCTGCTTCCTGTTCAGAAGCACCTGCTTGTAAAGCTACCAACTGAATATCCTCATCAGAGATTTCAATTTCTATAACTTCTACATCAGTTCTATCTCTCTTCTGAGCAATTCCTGAAACCTGGTAAACTTCTCCACCCATTTGCATTTTTGTAACTTCTGCATTTGGTATAGTTAATTCATGATCTGCAAATCTAATGATGACTTCTTCTACTCCTTTTAACTCGACCATTTTCATTTTTTTCATCATTTTTTGAAGATCTCTTGGGTTTATTGCCATAATTTTCGCCTACTGTTGTTGGTTATTAAAATTGATAATACTTACTGTTTTTAAATCCATCTTTATTTTTTCTTTTTTAATTAATTAAAGAATCAATCAGAGAAAAAGAAAAAAAGGGAAACTGATCCCTAAAAGGTTTTAATTTAGCAATTAATCAGTATTTTCATAAATTACCAACTTGCTACGTCCACACGCCACTCATCATTGTCTTCTTCATCTTTTCTTATGTGAATTGGAACTTGACCAGAACCTTGTGGTTTTCCTTCTTTGCTAAGTCGATGGAAGAAAATTTTCTTGTGATCATCTGTGCTATATTTCTCATCAACTAATTTAAATTTGTAAGAATAACCAAGTTTGTCGACGTATTTACGACCTGTTCGCCAATAAAGATCAGGAGAAGAACCATAACGATCAGCTTGATCTCGATGATGTTTTCTGAAGGTTTTCAGCCATTCATCCCTGTCGTTTTTCATAAGAAGTTCATAATGCAAAGTTGCGATTTCAACTGGACTCATACCAGGTTTAACTGTGTTCCCCATGGTAATCAACTAATAACAGTAAATATTTTTAATAAAAAATCTTTTCGATATTACATTACTTGGAATTTTCGAGTAACATAGTGATGGATTTCTCTAGAGGTTGTTCTAAAATACCTTTAGGAGTTATAATGCCTGTAATATTCTTACTTGGAGTTACATCAAAAGCAGGATTCAAATTTGGTGAAAGTGAATGATGGATTGTGCGCCTTTTTGGCTCGGGATCTTGTTCATTATTCACACTTAAAGCAGTACGTACTTCTTTACCATCTCTTTCTTCAATAGTAATATCCTTTCCACTTCTTGTTGTAGTATCAAAAGTACTAATAGGTGCTGCAACATAGAAAGGAATCTTATTTTCCTTACAAAGAACACTCAGAGTGTATGTGCCAATCTTGTTAGCCACATCACCATTCAAAACTATTCTATCAGCCCCAACAATTACTAGATCAATTAAACCGTTTTTTATGATGTGACCCGCAGAATTATCTGTTATAATATAATGTTCAATATCTTCATGATAAAGCTCCCAAGCAGTTAATCTTGCTCCCTGCAATCTTGGTCTTGTCTCATTTACATATACTGTGATTTCCTTTCCATCGGAATGTGCTTTTCTTATTGGAGCTAAAGCTGTCCCTATGTCAACTGTTGCAAGTGCTCCAGCATTGCATATGGTCATAATTCTATTGCCATTTTTTATTAATTGATTTCCGTACTCTCCAATTAACCTACATTCTTCAATTGTTTCAAGTCTCAGGTTTTCTG
Source organism: Promethearchaeati archaeon (assembly GCA_013166835.1). GTDB lineage: Archaea > Asgardarchaeota > Heimdallarchaeia > JABLTI01 > JABLTI01 > JABLTI01. The sequence goes on from JABLTI010000100.1 coordinate 8,968, forward strand.
CTTCTTTCTTAATATTAGCAATATTTTCTCTTACTGATTCATTCTTATTGACAATTTTCATGATTCGTTGAATCGAATTAAATAAATCAACTGCTGTCGGACGAGTTTTAGAAAGCTCATTAGCAGCGGATACCAAGATATTATTGAATTCCTCAAACTCCTTATCTTCACAAGATTTCGCTGCAAGAACTAAACCATTAGCTGCTGTAACTCCTATTAATGGAGCTCCTCTAACAACCATCTCTTTTATAGCAAAACAAGTTTCTTCCACATTTCTTGCTGTAAAAACTTCAAAAGAAAATGGTAGCTTTCGCTGATCAATGACATTTATAAATCCTTTAGTGCTCCAACAGATTGATTGGTAGTTTTTGATTTCATTTCCTATTTTTACTTTCAATATCAAAAACCCTGAAAACTTTAATCATGATCAAGTGGTAATTCGCAGAAAATGTAAACGTTCTTTTTACCAAATTTATCTTCTAGTTTCTTAATAGTCGGTTTCCATTTGTCACCCATACCGGCGAGAACAAAGATTCCTCCAATTTTGGACATCGATTTCTCCACTAATTCTACCATCATCTCGAGAGTGGTGCCAGTTCTACAACTATCTTCGATAATTAATACTCTATCATCAAGAGTGAGTAATCCTTTTGGTAAATTGAGAGATAGTAGCTCCCCTGTTGATTCTTGCGGAAAGTGCACTTTCACAAATTCCCTGACTCCTAGGTCTCGAGTTCTTTTGGCAATCGCAATTTCAGTTCCTAATTCAGTAGCGAGATGAACTGCCATAGGTAACCCTTCAGGAGCGACTGCTCCAATTTTTGTTATCCCTGCATCCTTGAAATTATCAGCAACGTATTGAGCAACTAGTTTGAGAAGAGAAGTGTTGCCAAGTAACATTGTAGTATCAAAATAACCTCTGAAAAATACTAATTGATCTTTTACTAATCTCTCAACATCAAGATTCTGTTTAGCAATATCAATTATTTCTTGAGCTCTATCAGATGCCGG
>JABLTI010000226.1 GCA_013166835.1 Promethearchaeati archaeon
AGTCTAAACAGTTTGCTAGCTGCACCGAAACGTTTGTTCCAATCAGGATCACTTTCAAGAGTTTTAATGAGTGGTCCTAATTCTTCTTTAAATGGTGATTCATCTTCAAGTGAGTGATTCATATGTCCTAACCTCGTAAATTAATCATTTCAAGCTCTTCGTCTAGTCCTCGGACGGTCAACCATTCAGCTGTTTTTCCAGTAACTGTCATAGAAGCAAATTGTAGACCTTCTAATTCCTCAGCACCAACTAAAAACATAGCTGTCTTTAATTCGTAAATAAATTGTTCCATCCAATTAATTAATTGTTTTTCTATTCCGGTAGCAGCTAAACAAGCTAAAGGTAATGCAATACCAACCAGTTTTGCTCCAATAGCTAAAGCTTTTGCAGCTTGTAAACCATTTCTAATTCCACCAGAAGAAATGATTTCAATCATATCTTGGAATTTACTTACTTCGATAGTACTAACCGCTGTAGGAAGTCCCCAATCTTTGAATAATTCACCAACCTTTTGTTGTTTGGTAAGACCATGTTGTTTTGCACGGATTGCTTCTATTTGAGACCAACTTGTTCCTCCAGCACCCGCAACATCAATAGCTGGAATACCGCCATCAACTAAATCCAGAGCAATGTCTCGAGATATCCCAGAACCTACTTCCTTTATAATCAGTGGTTGTTTGAGTTCCTTACCTATTTCCTTTATCTTTTCAGTTAGATTGCTGAAATTTGTATTTCCTTCTGGTTGTATAACTTCCTGTAGCGGATTTAGATGCAAGATTAGTGCATCAGCATTTATCATTTCTATGGCTTTTTCTGCATGCTTAATTGTGAAATCATTATTGAATTGAACGGCTCCTAAATTAGCTGCAACGAAAACACTTGGAGCTTGTTGGCGAACAACTGCGAAGGAATCGGTATTAGCTTCATCTTCTAAAGCAGCTCTCTGACTTCCAACACCAATTCCAATTTTGTATTTCTCTGCAAGTTTAGCAAGTCGTGTGTTTATCTTTTTAGCGAGTTTTGTTCCACCAGTAATAGACGAGATAAAAATCGGATAATCAAAATCATGTTTTAGAAATTCAGTATTCAAGTTAATATCATCAAAATTAATATCTGGTAAAGCATTTGGAACAAAGTGAATATCCTCAAAACCGGTAGTAACTGACATCTCTATATCATGTATTTTGTTACAGCAGATTTCAATATGATCTTGTTTTCTATTTGCTGTTTCATCAGTTGTTTTCCGGTTTGTCATACTGATAGCACCTCGTGTTGTAGATTTAGTCATTGTTTTTTAACCCGATAATGATTTTTAATTCCACATGAAAAATAGTCGAACTAGTTTAAATGTTTTAGTCTGGATTTTTACAGAGAATCTAACATCTCATTATCGTCTTTGTAACCTAGTTTTTGAGCGATGTTATGTAAAGCTTCTGCTGCTGCAGCTTGAGTAAGTTTAAAATCATCATTTTCTAATGCTGTGGTTAATAATTCTACGGATTTAATATCCCCCAAATTAGCAATTATTCCGGTAATGTGGCTTTTTACTTCATCAGAATCCTCATTTTGAAATATAACTAAAATATCATCAAGAATAGATCTGTCTGAGCATTTTTGTAAAGCAGCAGCTGCTTGAACTCTTACTTCTTCTGATGGATCATCTTTTAGGTGTCTCAGAATTAGGGGTGTAAATTCTTTTGATCCAATCTTACCAAAAGCATCGATTATTGCTTCTCTCACCCAAAAGGACTCATCTCTTTCCAAAATCGGAATCATTAATTTCGCAGCAGAAATGTTTTCGAGATTACCAATAGAATTCGCAATAGCTATTCGGACAATGGGCGATATTTCTTCTTCAATTATCAAACCTAATTCCTTAGGTATTCTCTTATTTCCATAAAATTTTCCTAAAGCTCTAGCTGCTGATACTCGGACATCTTCGGAATCATCTTCCATTAAAGCCTTCAATAATGGATCAATTGCTTCCTCATCTTCAGTTTCCCCAAGAGCTTTTGCGGCTTCCCCTCGAGTTGCCTCATCCCAATCTACAAGTTCTTCGATAAACTCTTCAATGCTCTTTTTATTAGACCCCAAGGCAAGCACCACAAATATGTGTCTACATACTTAATACAAATAACTTTCTCTTGTAGCAATTAAAGAGGAATTACTACCCTTTTTATCTCAAAATCAATTTTATTTATCGTTTTATTTGAAAGAAAATGGTGAAGAAACAACCAGATTTCCTAGGGTAGGAAAGACAAGATCAATACCATACTAACAAGTATAAGACTCAATGTTGAAATGAAAATTAATACAAAATTCATTCTTTTTTGTATACTAGCTGATTCCAATTGCTTCATTTGTAAGTCATTGAGTTCTTCTTTAGTTACTATTACTTTCTGCATTTCCTCGACATCTGCTCTAACATTAGCTAATTCCTTCTTCCAAAATTTATTAGCACTCTCGAAATCACTCTTGCTGACAAGTTTCTCTTCAGCTAAAAGCTCCATTGAATCTTTCACATGGATTGATAATTTTTGAACTGAATTTGTTACAATGTTTTCTACATTTTCTTCGTCTTGAACAAAATCAGTCAATAACTCAAGTAATTCATTAGGATTAGTTAATACCCCAAAATTGATTTCTTGAGATTTGTCATTCTTGTCAACTCTGAAAAATTGTGCTTTGAAATCTTCCATCGCAACTGCTTCTGGAAGTAAAGCTTGGTATATTTTTTGCGTAGCAATATCTGTTCCTGATAAGAATAATCCCATACCAGGATGTGTATGCCAAAAACCAACGATTGTTTCTTTTCCATCTCTTTTTTCTATTTCTTTTACTATTAGAAACTGAGCCATTTCATCTATAGCAACATGTGTTGGAGTTGAGCTTTTGACTGCATATGTTGTATCAATTATCTTTACTTTTTCATTATCTACTATACCGATTAAATAGCCGCCCACTTCTCTTTCTGTGTTTGTGGACGTCCAATCAATTACTCTTGAAAATGCAAGGGGAGAAATTTCAACATCAATTTTTGGCATTTTAACTCAAGTTACGTTCAAAAAAAGAAGATATAAAACCTTTGGACTTAAGATTTTTTGAGAAAGCAAAATATCTCGGAATTCCTATTTTCTAGACAAAACTGAAACAAATCATTTCTTTAAATAGTCTTTTTGTAATTGATAAATATCCGATTGAAGAATGGAGACATAAGGCACTCTCTTCCCCATAAAAAAAGTCATTTGATCCCTAATCTTTTCCTGGGCGGGGCTATCCGACTCTCATTCTCCCGCTCAGCTAATTTATGTTAGTCGATAATGACCATAAATAGAAATACTCTTTTTCCTTAACAAGACTGAACGATATGGACTACTCGCGACTAATCTCTAGAATAGCTGCTGATAAGGACAATAACAGGTTAGGTAAAATTGTACGAATTGAAAGTTTGATTGGGAAAACTATCAAGAAATACAAACCATTTGCAATGGTCTTAGTTAGAAAGTACTTCAAAAAAGACGTTTTAGTTCCCATCGATACTAAAAAATTGATCAAAGTAGAAGGAACATATGCTTGGTTTAATATCACAAAAGAGGAATTCGCCGAGGAAGTAAAAAGACTTAGAGAAATAAAAACTGAACGAGATATTTATCCTGGAGATGTTGGAGTTACTCGCACTCGTACGGGTCCCGTTGTAGATTATTTAAATTTAGGCCATTCAAGAAAAGAAAGAAAAAGATAATTTCTTTTTTTGTTTTAAGAAACATTTTTCTATTCAATGTCTCTTGAAAACAAATAAGAGATGGTATTATGAAAGAGAAATCACTTCAGGTTAGTTGGGATTGGACAAAAGTCGAAGACCTCACTTACTGGAAAATTCCAGATGGTTATGTTATGAGTTTACCATATCACATTGGGCAACCACCTGCAAGAGTATTTGATTTAGGTTGTGGTGTGGGGCGTCATACAATTTATTTCGCTTCTCTTGGGTATGAAGTTGATGCTTCAGACCTCTCTAGTGATGCTGTTAAAAGCACACAAGAATGGCTCAAAA
>JABLTI010000022.1 GCA_013166835.1 Promethearchaeati archaeon
CTTTTTGATACTTTCTCAAGAAATCTTTATCATAATTTACCAATTTTATCAAAGACTCCTTTGTCTAGAGTTTTCAACAGAGTATGTTGTTAATATGCTTTTCGTGTATGAATTCAACACAAAAAAACAGAAATTGCTTTAGTTCACTTTCTAAAATGAAGACTTTTGTTTCTATTTACTTCATAAATAGCAATGCTTAATTTACACCTTGCTGAAACGTATATTGTGAACAAAGATGAAAATCAGGATAATTGGTTTCGTAAAAAAATACTTTGGATTTGAAGAAAAAGAAGTAAATTTCGAAGGAAAAAAACGCTTAGATGAAATTCTTGATTTCACGGATGTTCCTGTAAATCTTATGGCTGTTATTATTAATGAAAAAGCAGCTAAAATTAGTCAAGAAGTTGAGAATACTGATAAAGTAATTATTACTCAAATTGTTGCTGGTGGCTAATTACTCACTCTTCTTTTCAATTTGCATCCTTTTTCTATTGGAAAACCTAGTTTCCTCTGCATTTGTAAAAATAAAAAGGAAAGAATTAGATTTACTTCACGTGTTTAGCTACTTCTTCATCAATCCATGTTTTTAGATCAGCTTCACCGAAAATAAAATCTTCTTTCAAATCTGCATCTAGATCCTTAGGTTCAATAATTGCTATCCAACCTTTTGCATAGGGATCATTATTTAGTAGTGATGCATCTTTCTTTAGCTCCTCATTAACCTCTATTATTGTACCATTAATTGGACATTTTAGACTACCAACATACTTCCCGCTTTCTATTGTTCCCATGCTTTTCCCTTTAGGTCGTTCTTTGCCGGGTGGTATTAGTCTCACGAAAAGTATTTTTCCTGCGAGTTTTTGTCCAAAATCGTCAAATCCAACTTTGACTTTTCCATCATCAAGTTTTTTTAACCAGATATGTCCATCTCCACCAGTATAGTAGTATAAAGTTTCATCAAACTCGTATTCACCAATTGTAATCAAAGGATTTTCCTCCTTAATAATCAAATAACTGAAATTGATTTCTTTTAGTATTTATTAAAATCTTATGCTATATATAAGAAAAATCTCTCTTTAAATAATATTTCTCAACAAGAAACCACATTATTTCATGGATTATTTTCTGAAATTAACTAACATTCTCATAATTTTGGTTATATCTGATTTTCGAAATCGCTTATTTTTGTTGTCTCGATTCATTCTTTCTAATGGTTTTGTTAAATGTCGATGAGCAATTATAGGTGGTAAATACTCTTTTAGAGAAATCTTTCTAGGCAATTCTTTTTCTAATTGCTTCTTCTCTCGGTAAACAGCTGAACATTTTTGACACTTAAATCCTTTATTTTTCCCTGCAGATTTTAAACGAGCGCCACATTTATCACAGAAGGGATTTTCATAAATGAACTGTTTAACTAAAGAGTTAACTCTCAAACGCTCGATATTAATAGTCATTGGATGTTTTTCTCCAGTAGGTCGAACTCCGCCAAAGACTGTAACATTATCACCAATCGCTAAATTACTTAATTCTCCTCTAAAACTCTTAGTAGGTTCATAAGCTGCACAATCGATTTCATCTGTATCGTCTCGAATTGAAAAAATTAGGTGACTACCTTCAATATAATATGGTTTTTTGTTTATTGTTCCATGTACTATTACTGATAGGTGTGGTTTCAATTGATTAATTGGAAACTCCTTGACGAAGTGTTGATTTGTATGTTGATTCGTTCTATAAACCATGAGCATAGAAATTTCTTCTAGTGGTTTCACTAAACTCCAAGCTTTCATTACTTCATCAATTGTTTCCCCCCTAATCCCTGAAAAAACTGGGTCAGCTCCTCGAGGTGTAATCATAATTGAATTGTATTTATAATCTACATTACTAAATGTAAGAGGTGTTGCTTTATCTGCTGTAAGAATGCTTTCGCGATCAATCATTCTTTTTGTACCAAAATTTTTTGGCATTCGATATGCAAGATGTTCATATGTGAAGTCATTCTCCAAAGGATTACCAATAGCTCCAAGTGCACCAATAATTCCTCTACCATTGCCCAATTTAATCAATTCAACATTCGCAAGTGAGTTAAATTCCTCTGCTTCTGGAATCGAGATGACAGCCCACATTGCTCTCTTAGATAAATGCTTTACTTCCTTAGGAATGGTATTGGATACAAAAGCAATGCCTGGATTTGTGTTTTCATCTTCTAACCGAGCCATTTTCTTAACTGTTTTAATAACGACTTCTCGAACAACCTCGAGATCAGAATTATCTCCCTCTATTCTAAAAGCAACAGCTCCATTACCTCTGGTTTTATGAGGAATGTTGGGATTCAATCTGATGAGATTAGGAAAATCAATAAAATCGACTTGATCAAAAATTTCGTGAACAATAAGTGTAGCTAAATGAGTAGTACAAGAACCTTTGAGTGAATCAGTATCATCAAAAGCAATATGGAGCTCTTTTTTCATTTTAGCGAATCCTCAATAAGCTCCAAAAGTCTAATTGACTATTTAAGTTTGTTTTACTTTGAATCCTTTTCATCTTTATCTAGAGATTGTGATTCTTTACTAACAGCAAGATGTTGATGATAACGAGCAGCTGGTGAACTAATAACTCTCCCTTTCTCTCTGAATTGTTCTGCTTTGGTTGCTTCAATTGCCGCAAGTAAAACTTCCTTGACTTTATCTAGTGTCTTCGCACCAATAATTCGATTTGCTCCTACGTCGAAATGCTTCATAAGAATCTTCTTGTCGAGTTCTGGTGGGATGAAATCTTCACCAAACATAATATTGAGATCATGCAAAGTTATTTTTCCAGCCAACGAGAATCACCTATAAGCGATTTGATAAGGAATTCTAATGCGACATTTGATTTTAAAAGAATTAGTATTACCGCATTAAAATGAGTAGAAACGAAAAATGCTATCTACTTTTTCTCATATTTTTATAGGCGAGAGCTATATCCCGATCCTTTATGGTTTTTCTATTAGCAAATTTTGCAAGATCTGCAGCATCTAGTGCGAGCTCTTCAGCCATTTCAGTGAGAACATCTCGAAGTTCTTTAGCAGCACTTTCACTAACTAGTAAATTGGTAGTTTCTTTGATAACACGCTCAATAGGAGCTAATGGGAATTCAGTTTTGCTTCGTCTAGACATTTCGATTCAACTCAAGAAGTTATGAATTAAAAGCTACTTCTCCGGTTAAAACCATAAATAGAAAATTACTATATAAGGATTCTCTCGAAAAGGTGAATTTTGTCGGAATGATTTCCAAAATGCTCAAAGGAAAAAGAGTTTAAGCAAAAAAGAAACAAGAAGAAGGGAGAATCCTTCTCGGTAAAAATTAGAAAATAAAAATTTCCACTTTGATAAACGGAGGTATTTTTCTAGGGAAATTTTCCGTATAATTTATGTTGAATAAGAATTTCCTTCGTATTACTGGAGTTGCAAATATAGCATCTGCTGTATTATTGTTATTATTTTGGTTTTTATAAGCAATTCTTTTGCCTTTAAACGAAGTTCCCACAAATTATCATTTATTGATTCTTGATCCAAATTGGCTTCTCGTAAACATTCTAGGGGTTTTTGGATTTGTTTTAGCTTTAGTTGGTATTTTAGGACTATTCTTCAATCAATATAATGATCTAACATGGTATGGAGTAGTAGGTTTCTTGATAACTTTTGTAGGACAAGTATTCTACAATGCTGGTATATATTATGAAACCTTTATTTGGCCAATTCTTGCAGCAAGTGATCCTACTCTAGTTGAATTAACTAATGGACCTATTTATTCTAATCCAGCCTTTTTTGCAATGCAAATGGTTGCAGGAACTATGTATGCTGTAGGTTTTCTTATTTTTGCAATCTCAGTTTTTAAGAGTAAGGCATTTTCTACTAGACATACTTCTAAATGGGCTATTCTTCCTCTAGTACTTGGAGTGATTATGTTTATTCCGGGCTTTTTCCCTTACGTAGTACGAACTATAGGAATTGTTGTGTATGCGATAGGAATAGTTTGGGTGGGAGTTATCTTAATTAGAAAAGAACCTGCTAAAATTGAAGAAAAAGAAATAGAAGAGAAAGAAGGAGAGGGGTAATCCCTCTAAAGATAAAGAATCAAGTTAAATAATTTCAATATATTTGAATTATCATTAAAAGATTCACACTAGGAATATTGACATTTTTTATTTCAACAACAGAGCTGCGAACAAGTAATGTTGGTGGTTCAGTAAATGTTTTTCTGAGTGGTTAAATAACACTCTGCTATGGTGATCCATTTCGTAGCCTTCTTTGCTGTCTTTACAAATACCTAATTACAATTACACAAGTTCTACTCTCACCTAAATCAATACATTTAGGATCTGTGGCTACTTTTGAGCTTTGATTTCATTGTATAGGTATTCGAGAAGATCAGCAGATTCCTGTCGTATTAGAATACCAAAGATCTTTTCTTGTATTGAACGGGTTTTTTCATAAAACATAACAATGCTTATCGCTACCGCTTCTGGGATTAAGTCATAGTCTATAAGTCTTTTTTTCAGCATACGAGCTAATCCCTCAAAAAATCCAGTAACAGATATGAACTTCGCATAGGCTTCTGGATTGGTTTGAGGTCCATACTTTTGCCAGAAATCATCATAATCTTTCCAAGACCACTTATTATAAATCTCCATCTGATCCAACATTAACTGTTTGTCATAAGCCTTAGTTTGGTAACTAATAAAAAGTGATGCTTTACGAGAGGTTGTAAAATTCCGAATGGAACGAATCCCCACTATGAAGGCAACAACAATACTGCCTACAGCAACAATGATTGAGATGATTTGGAACACTTGGTCAACTTGCATATTATATCACCAATTTATAACTTCTTTAAATAAATTAAATTTTAAAGAATTTTTATTATCAAGCTATAGTAATTAAACTATTTTAAAAGGTATGTAGGTAATTTTATTGACTTTTCATAAATGTGCATTTTTCACTAATTATTTGAACTATTAATTTTGTATTGTAATGATTAAATAAAATCATAATAAATTTTGATATTACAAAAGTAAAAGTTGTATAAGAAATAAAAATATCGGAAATTAATAGAAAAGAATTGATGCTCTTTTCAGAACATTAATTCTTTTACTTCTTTTAGCTCGAACAAAGAACATATTATTGTTATTTAACAATCTCAATGTATTTGTAGGCATCCTCGTTAGAGCTAAAACAATAGTGGAGCTTTTGGTAGTCTTTTCTGAACGCATTAACATCTTTCACGACTTTCTTAATATCTTCGCGATCAATGACAACACGACGAATAAGATTAGCAATTTCTTTCATTTCGCCTTCCTTCATACCAAGACGAGTGACTTCAGAAACACCCATACGAATGCCACCAGGATTAAGATAATTCCTGCCCTCGAACATATCCCATGGCAACAGATTTCTGTTTAGGATTATGTCTGCTTTTTCTAAGTCTTCTTCAATATCTTTTCCTAATCCTGCTTTTTCTTGTAGTGGACTGATATCTACTAGCAGTGTATGTGATTTTGTGTAACCATTTTCTTTTCCGCATACAGTGAATCCTTCTTCTTCCAATGCTTTTGCTAACGCATATGAATTCTTGATTATTTGTCCTCCATAATCCTTTCCGAATTCCTTTATTTCTGCTAGTGCAATAGCAAGTGCTGCTACGTTGTGTAAGTGATGATTACTTGTCATTCCTGGAAATGTTGCTCGTTTTATTTTATCGTAAAACTCTTCTTTATCTGAGGTTGCAACTACACAGCCATGTTGTGGTCCAAACATTGTTTTGTGTGTTGAGAATGCCATTGCCTCTGCTCCTTCATTGAGTGGATCTTGGAAGTACCCACATGCTATTAATCCTGAGACATGTGCTGCATCATAGGTTACTGTTGCTCCTAGATCCTTAGCTACTGGTGCCAATTCCTTTACTGGGTGTGGGAACAAGAAAACAGACGCTCCAAAGTGCAATAACTTTGGTTTTAATTCTTTAATCGCTTCTTCAGCTTTTTCTACATCGATCATTATTTTTCTTCTGTCAGATGGAATATATTTGACATTTAGTCCTCTTACAGCACCTGCGGTTCCTCCCATAAATGCTCCTTTCGAAGTCATTAGTGGTCCTGTTGAGATATGCCCACCATTGGGTATGCTAATGGACATACTAACGTCTCCAGGTTTAGAGAATGCTGAATAGAGCACTAGATTTGCTACTACTCCTGAGATTGGTCTGACATCTGCGAAATCTGCTTTAAAGACTTCTTTTGCTAAGTCCATACAGATAAATTCCACATCATCGATGTATTGACACCCGGCATATACTCTTTCACCGGGCCAACCTTCTGCGTATCGATGTGAAAAATCACACAAAGTTGCTTCTCGCACTTCTTTACTAGTGATATTCTCAGATGCTATTAAGGGAATAGCTCTCTCAAACAGTTCATGATGATCTTTCATTTTTTGACGAATTTTCTGGACAATTTCTTTGCCATTCAAGTAAATTACCCTCGTAACAATTATCTTGTTTTTATTGAGTGTGACAAATCTATTACCTTCACTTAAAAAAAGTTATCTCCAAAATTCAAATTACTGCTCATTAGTTTACACTTGCAATTCTTTTTATATCACATTTGATTTATCGATTAGTATAGAACCAATTGGTCCTAATATGATTGAAATCCTGTTGTGAGCTCTATGACTGAAGATAAAGATGAATCTCTCGATTGTCAGATTGTTTTTGAGGTTTCAAATGAAATTGCGAACAAAATTGGTGGGATTTATACTGTCATAGCATCGAAAGCTCCTGAAATGCAACGATTAATGGGTCCTGGCAATTACTTAACTATTGGGTTATACAATGCCTTCAAAGCACGAAACGATTTTGAGGAATTGGATACTCCAAAAGATTTCGTAGATGTTTTTAATGCAGTACGAGCTGAAGGCATTGATGTGAAATATGGTCGATGGATTGGTGGGGGAGCAGTTGAAACAATCCTTGTTGATCCTTCTTTCCTATTAGATGTCCCTTTAGTTACCGGGAAATCTGATCGAAAAATAGACCAAATCAAAGGAGTTCTTTGGAACTGGTTTGATATTGATTCTTTATGGATGCCTGAGGTTTTTGATCCTATGGTGGCTTTTGGTTGGGCTGCTGGTGTTTTAGTTTCCAAGTTAATTGAGTCCCCTCGATTCAAAAACAAACGAATTGTCACACATTTTCATGAATGGATTTCCGGTCCGGGTTTACTTTATCTCAAACGTAACAATATTGATGTCGCTACAGTTTTTATGACTCATGCCACTCAACTTGGTAGAAATATTGCCATGGGTGAAGAGGACATCAACCTAGTTCTTGATGACCTTTTAGCGAAAGGCGAGATCATTCCTCCGCAGAAAGCCTATCAATACCATGTCGAGGGAACACACCAAATTGAAGTTATCTGTGCGAAGGAAGCTGATGTTTTAATTACTGTCTCAGAAGCTGTTGCTCGAGAAACTGAAGGAATCCTAGGACATAGAGCTGATTTTATCATTCCAAACGGGATTAATCTTGAAGGCTTATCAAAGAAAGATGATTTAATTGTAAAACATAAAGAAGCTCGAGTGAAACTTGCGCAATTTACTGAAGCGTACTTTAAACCTTATTATACAGTTAGTATAGAAAATACGTTAGTAATCCACATTTCTGGTAGGTATGAATTTCATAACAAAGGAATAGATGTTTTTCTTAACGCATTAAAACTTGTAAATGAAGAATTAAAAACAAGTAAAAAACAAAAAGAAATTCTCGCATTTATTTGGGTTCCGGCTCCAGTATCTGGAATTAAAACTGATGTTTTGAATGCTTTTGAACACGCTCGAGAGTTAAGAGAGATTTTACAGACTCCCATGAAAAAAATGGAAGAGTGGTTAATACAGATTCAACCAAAATATGAAGACCATTTGAAATCGCGTACTTTGCATGATTTCTTCTCTAAGAGTGAAGTGAAAAAAATCGCAGAACTTGTTAAGAAAACCAAGGAAAGCAAAAATGATAGTAATTATCCCCCAGTTTGTCCTTTCAATTTATATGAGAGAGATACCATTTTTCAGACATTGAAGGAACTAGATTTGATGAATAAGCCCAACGATTTAGTCAGAGTTATCTTTTATCCCGTTTATCTCTCAAAAAATGATCAATTATTAGCATTGGATTACTATGATGCAGTTGCGGGTTGTGATATGGGAATTTATCCATCAACCTATGAACCCTATGGTTTGACTCCATTAGAAGCTCTTGCTCTTGGCGTGCCAGCTGTAACAACTGATTTGTCTGGTTTTGGGTTGCTAGTTAATGAGCAACTTAGCGAAGAGAACAATGGGATTTTTGTTCTAAATAGAAAAGGGCGTACAAATGAAGATGCAGCTATAGATTTAGCAAAGATAATTGTAAAACATTCGCAGCTTTCAAATGAAGAAGTAACAAATGCTAGAATCACTGCTCGAGAAATCTCAGAATTATATAGTTGGCAAAATATAATCAAACAATACAGCACATCTTATGATGAAGCTGTTAAAAGAATACACAAAAATTAATTTTACATCAGAAATGATCTCAGCATTTACTAAGATCAGTAGGTCTTCTAGTCTCAACAACTTTAATGTTCTCAATTTCATCCATGCTGAGTTCCATACCTGCTTTTATTTTTCGCTTTATAGCAGAGAATAAAATCTTGTAAAGACATTCAGAACACATTTTTCCACCAGTTAAATGCATCATATTGTATGAGTCAATATATTCATCTCTACTAGCAGTAACTTTTTCTACTTCAACAACAGTAGCATCAGTAGCACAATGAATGTTAATATCTTCCTCAGAAACAAAAATACTGTTGAAACAAACCATTCTACCTACGTTTTCAAATTCCTCTATGGTTTCTTTTATCACTTGTTCAGGATCACTCATATCTTTAGTAAACATGCTTAACAGCGGAACAACTTTTATCGGAGTAAAATTGTCATGATTAATACAATAATCTCCATCTGAAAGATTCAAGAGTAATGGGCATGGAGTGTAGTACCTCTTATCAGCAATTTGAGTATAATCAACTTCTAGAACGAGAATATTATTAGTAATCTTAGAATAAGTCCATTTAAACATCTCAATTATACCTTTAGTAGTAACCGCACTTGTTTCAATAATGTTCCAATCACGATCATTTAGCTCAGGAATCTTGGAAAACTTCTGTCCTATTTCTAAAGCGCTAAGAGTATTAGGTAAATCAATTTTATTAATCAATACCAGAATAGGGATATCATTCGCTTCAGTCAAAATAAGCATATTTTGAAATTCTTTGAGAGATTCATCTAATCGTTCATGATCACTCGCATCAATAACGTATAAAACAATGTCAACAGTGTTAAGATAATCAACCCATAATAATCTGAAGCTTTTTTGACCACCCATGTCCAAAATATTGAGATGAAAATCTATCTCCGAAAAAGTTACTTGTTCTAAATTTATACCTACAGTTGGAATCGTTTTTGTCATTTTATGCTTTGTAAAGATATCAATAATGGTTGTTTTTCCAGCATTATCTATCCCTACGAATCCTATTGTTGGCACGAAACTCTACTCCTTTAAAATATCTTATAACTATAAGTGTAGAACAAGGTATTGATTATTTTGTTTTAGTTGATAAAGATTATTTTATCACCATATTTGAGCACGCTTCAAATGGTCCTTGTATTAGCAAATATTTGATAACGCTTTTAGATAAAATCCCCTTTATTTCTTTAGTATTTACGGTGATTTCATTGAATGCCCAGGAAAACGAAGAAATACCTGATGTTACTCTAGAAGAAGAAACTGATGAGGAAGAGGATAAAAAGCGAAAATTCGACCCCCTTGTTCGTATGCCCAAATGGTTACGAATTATTCTCATGTTCCTTCCTGCTTTTATTTACACTGCTATTATACTCTTGGTTGATCATTATGTAGGATTTCCTAATACAATCAACCCTATGGCTTTAATCGCTATTCCTGGTATTGCATTGTTTTTCTTGTTAGTTGTAGGTGATATGGTTTATCGAAATTTTTTCATGTACAAAATGTTGCGTGGCGAAACTCGAAAAACTCGCGTTTATAGACAAATCATCAAAGAGAGAAAAGAAGAACAAAGTGCAAAAGATCGCTACGAGTATGAAGAGGAAGAAGATGAGTATGATTATGATGAAGCCGAAGACGAGGATTTCGAGGAAGAAGAAGAAAAAGAAGAATATGTTTATGCTGCAGAGGATGAACTCACTGAAGATGAATACTATCGTATGAAATCCTACTTATTAAGAGGTGGAATAATGACCATCCTTCTAGTTAATGCAATCGTCTTACTTGGTTTAGCAGCACTCTTTCAATTGATATTAGGAGAAGGATTCATAGTAACTTCCTGATAATACAAGTATCTTCCACCTTTCAAATTCATTGTTTTTTTCGATTTCCAGCTAGCTTTACCCCTTCATAGAAGACAAATCAAGAGGAAGAAATATATTTAGCTATCTTTTTTGCAATATAGAATTTGAAAAAGTTCAGATACAAGATTCAAATTGGTGCATTTCACTATGTGTGGTATCTTTGGTATTGTCGCAAAAGAAGGGAATATTGCTCAAAAATTACTGATTATTGCTAGAAGATTGCAATATCGTGGTTACGATTCATTAGGTTTAGCTACTTATCTTAATGGAAAAATCGATTTAAGAAAAGACATGGGAACAGTGGAAAGCGTTGTTGAATCTCTTAAATTGGATAAGATGAAAGGAAATATTGGTATTGGTCAACTTCGTTGGTCCACATTTGGTCGTCCAAGTACATTAAATGCCCAACCTCACTTTGATTGTGACAAAGATATGGTCGGTGCGCATAATGGCAATATTGTAAGTTTTTATCAAAGTAAAGAAAATCTCGAAAAATATGGTCATACAATTATTAGTCAGAATGATGGCGAAATCTGTGTTCATGCAGTCGAAGAACACTATGACACAGAAAAAGATATGGTGAAAGGAATTATCGGTGGAATTAAGGAGATGGAGGGATCGTTTGCGTTTGTCTGTTTTCATAAGGATACTCCAGAGAAAATTTATGCTGTTAAAATGGGGTCCTCTTTAGTTGTTGGTATAGGTGAAGATGAACACTATGTTGCTTCTGATTTACCATCAATTCTCCCCTTAACAAACAAATATGTTCCACTAAATGATGGTGAAATAATTGAACTAACTGCTGATTCATACCGAATCTTCAGTGCAAAAGATGGGAAAGAAATAGTACGGGAACCTCGAGTAACTGACCTATCTGCTGAAGATGCTGTAAAAGGGGAATATGATTACTTCCTAACTAAGGAAATTCATGAACAAGTTGAAGCAACTGAACAACTTGCCTTTGGTTTAGAAAGTGATATCTTAGATGATCTCGTTGATAAATTAGCTGAAGCAGAAATGGCTTTTCTTGTAGGATGTGGGTCAAGTCTTAATGCGTGCAACGTTGGATCATATTACTTGAATAATTTAGCAGGTGTAATGTCCATTCCAGTAATTGGCGGACGATTCTTTGAGGAATTTAAAAATTATAAACCTTCAAAAAATACAGTTATTCTTTGTGTTTCACAAAGCGGAGAGACAAAGGATATTATTAATACTATTAATTTTGCGAAACCAGAAGGCTATCATATTCTAGGAATGATAAATGTACCGGGTTCAACAGTTGAAAGAATGTCTGAGGCTTATGCATACATTGGAGCTGGAATTGAACGCAGTGTTCCTGCAACAAAAACCTATACAAATCAAGTAGTCTTATTCTTAATTTTAGCAGCTCGAATTGGGTATAAAAAAGGGATTATCTCTGATAAAGAATTCGTATCTTTGAAAGAAGAGATTCACAATCTCCCAAAATTAGTAGAAAAAACGATCAAAGATTGTAATCAAAAAGCGAAGCAATTGGCAATGGAACTGTCTGAAATAGATGCTATGTCTTTACTTGGGTATGGTGTAACTCATGGTGTTGCTCTTGAGGGTGCCCTCAAGATAAGGGAAATTAATTATATCTCTGCTGAAGCAATGTATTCTTCGGAATTCAAGCATGGACCATTAAGTATTGTAGAAGATGGTTATCCAGTAATCTACGTTGTTGCTCCAAAAGACAAGTATTATGTGACTTCACATTTATCAGAGGTTGAGTGCAGAGATGGACGACCAATAGTAATTGGTGAACACATAAAGGGTCTAGACAAACATGTCAAACCAGGAGATTACTTCGAAATTCCAAAATCCTCCCAATTAATTTCTCCAATTTTAGCAGTAATTCCCTTACAATTACTTGCATTATACATGTCTATTGAAAGAGGAATTGATCCAGATTACCCAAGAAATCTTTCAAAAACCTTAACAGTGGATTAGTAATACTACATCTGGGGCAGAAATTGGCAAAAAGAATACTGGTAATATTGGGACATCCGGATAAGGGTAGCTTTTGTGGTGCACTTGCAAGTGCATACATTAAAGGTGCAGAGGAATCTGGTGCAGAAGTAAAGAGAATAAATATTGGCGATTTGACCTTTGATCCTAATCTTCGGAAAGGTTATAAGATAGATCAGAAACTGGAATTAGATTTGATTAAAGCACAAGGACACATCAAATGGGCAGATCATATAGTATGGATTTTTCCTGTCTGGTGGAATCTATATCCTGCAATAATGAAGGGATTTATTGATAGAATTTTCATCCCAGGTTTTGCTTACAAATTCAAAAAAGGTAAAGTACTGTGGGATCGTTTTCTTACAGGGAAAAGTTACAGGTTAATTTTCACAATGGACAATACTATTCTATTATACTTCTTATTAATGTCACCAGGATCAAAATCACTTTGGGCATTAGCGAAGATATCTGGAATACGTCCAGTTAGAAGAACACGTTTCGGTAGAATAAGAAGGAAACCAAAGAAAAAGTTAGAGCAATATCTTAATAGAGTAAAGAAGTTAGGAATAAAACAGAAATAAAAGGTGAAGTTGTTGAAAATGGTTCATTATAAAGAAATTGGATTTGTGAATACAAAAGAAATGTTCAAGCATGCAATGGATAATGGCTATGCCGTTCCAGCTTACAATTTTAATAATATGGAACAGATACAAGCCATAGTTCTAGCTTGTGTGGAATCACGTTCTCCTGTTATACTCCAAGTTTCAAAGGGTGCTAGGAAATATGCCAATCAAACTCTTCTAAGGTATATGGCTGAAGGAGCAGTTGAATATATGAAAGAACTTGGTGGGAATATCCCAATGGCATTGCATTTGGACCATGGAGATTCATTTGAGTTATGCAAATCGTGTGTTGATATGGGTTTCTCATCTGTAATGTATGATGGGAGTCATCATTCCTATGAAGAAAACATCAAAATTACAAAAGAAGTAGTTGAATATGCTCACAAATTTGACGCTTCTGTTGAAGCAGAATTGGGTGTACTTGCTGGAATTGAAGAGCATGTTTCCTCAGAAAAATCACATTATACTAAACCAGATGAAGTTAAAGATTTTGTTAATAGAACTGGTTGTGATAGTTTAGCAATCTCAATAGGTACCTCTCATGGCGCTTTCAAATTTAAACCTGGAAAACCAATACCACCGCTTCGTTTTGATATTCTAGAAGAAATTCAGAAGAAACTTCCAGGATATCCTATAGTTTTACATGGAAGTTCATCTGTTCCACAAGAATATGTTGAAATGGTTAACCAATATGGTGGTGATCTTGCAGGAGCTCTCGGAGTGCCTGAAGACCAGTTAAGAAAAGCTGCTTCAATGAATGTTTGCAAAATCAATATAGATTCAGATGGACGACTTGTTGTAACAGCTGTTATAAGAAAAGTCTTAGCTGAACAGAAAGGTGTTTTCGATCCTCGAAAATATCTTGGTCCCGCTCGAGACGAACTAAAGGAATTACTGATTCACAAAAATAAAAATGTATTAGGATCAGCTAATAGGTTTTAAGAGAATGAGCATAATAATGCTCATTTTTCATTTTACAATTTATCAAGAGCTGCTTTATATTCCTCTTCCTTTATCCAACCTCCTAACATCACATCACCAATTATGAGTGTTGGAATTGTTTTTATCTTAAATTTCTTTACTTCTTTAAATTGAGTTACGATATTATATCGCGAAATTTTAATTTCAGGATGAGTTTTTTCTAGTTCTTTTAACCAACGTTTAATTCTCACGCATTTTGGACATATCGGTGCAAGAATGAAGATTATTTCCTTTGACATTTTAAGTAACCTTTTTGATTTGAAGCAAAATGGATGAAAATAGTAAATAAAGCTAGCTACTTAGTTGCTTAGTTTGTTTCCTTTAAAAAATGAGATTATATTTCATTTTCTATATTAAATGTCAATCATACAAATTAAGAGGATAAACCTATATTGGAGTTTCAGAATCATTTCTTAGGTTTTTAGTAAGTATTAGAAGGAATGATTCTTTGAAAGTAGAAGAATTTGACGCTTTAATTGTGGGTGGTGGATTAAGTGGTTTGAGAGTTGCTATTGAATTAGTTGATACTATGAATGTAGCAATTATTAGCAAAGTGTATCCGTTAAGATCTCACTCTGGAGCAGCTCAAGGTGGTATTAATGCTGCATTAGGCAATACCGAAGCTGGAAAAAATGATTCTCCAAAAACTCATGCTTATGATACTGTATATGGTTCAGATTATTTGGCTGATCAAGATGCAGTAATGGTTCTCGCTAAGGAAGCTCCTAAAATTGTAATTGAGCTTGAAAGCATGGGTGCACCATTCTCGCGGCTTGACTCCGGTTTGATAGCTCAGAGGCCTTTTGGTGGTGCTGGTTTTCCTCGGACATGTTATGCAGGAGATAGAACTGGTCATGCATTACTCCATACAGTTTATGAGCAATGCATTCGGAAAGGAGTAAAATTTTTCGATGAATTTTTCCTTGTGGATTTAATAAAAGTGGGAAATTGCATTGCTGGATTAGTAGCTTTAGATATTGCTTCTGGTGAATTAGTAGTTTTTAGATCAGAATCTGTTGTTCTCGCAACAGGTGGTTTTGGAAGAATTTACAAGCGATCGACTAATGCTATAATTAACACTGGTGATGGTTTGGGGGCAGCTTTTCGAGCTGGAGTACCGATGCAAGACTGTGAATTTGTCCAGTTTCATCCTACAACACTTTTTGGAACAAATATACTTATCACAGAGGGTGCGAGAGGAGAAGGAGGATATCTTTTTAACAAAAATAAAGAACGCTTCATGAATAAAGTTGCTCCAAAAGCTATGGAATTAGCACCTCGAGATATTGTTGCAAGAGCTATTGACACTGAGATTTTAGAAGGTAGGGGATTTGATGATAGCTATGTGCATTTAGATCTTACTCATTTAGGTAAAGAAAAAATAATGGAAAGACTTCCTGGTATTCGAGATATATCCATGTATTTTGCTGGAGTTGATCCCATTGAGAAACCAATTCCAGTACAACCTGGTCAGCATTATTCCATGGGTGGAATTGCTTCAAAATATAAAGGAGATTTTGGCGAAACACCTTTAGATGGGCTTTATTCAATAGGTGAAACATCTTGCATTTCTGTTCACGGTGCAAATAGGTTGGGTGGTAATTCTCTTTTAGAAACAATCGTCTTTGGACGCTATGTTGGTAAAGCAATTTTCAAGAAAGAAAGCCGCAGAAAACTAAAATCTTTTGAAATAAAGAATGCAGAAGAAGCTGCATTAAAAGCAATTGAAAAAACTTTCACTTCATGGAACAAAAATAAGGGTAAAAAACCAGCAGATATCAGAATGGCAATGAAAACCACAATGGATAAAAACGTAGGTGTTTTTCGTGAAGAAGCTAGACTACACCAAACCACAATCGATTTACAAAATGTGCAAAAAGATTTCAAATCGATGCACATAGAAACAGATGATAGGAAATTCAACTTTGGTTTTGTTAGAGCATTAGAATTGAGAAATATGGTGGATATTGCAGAAGTTACAGCTTTTGCAGCACTGTGGCGAAAGGAAAGCAGAGGAGCTCATTTTAGAACTGATTATCCTACCAGGAATGACAAAGAATTCCAGGTTCATTCACTTGTAACTAAGAAAAATGGTGAGCTGATAATGGAAACGAAACCAGTTACGTTAGGTATTTTTGAAGTGAAGGAGCGTGCATATTAAATGACTAAGAAAGAAAAAATATTTGTTATCTACAGACAAAAAACTAGAGGTTCAAAACCAAAATATGAACGTTACAAAGTACCACTTACACCAGGTATGACTGTCTTAGAAGCTCTTTTCTTTATCCAAGATCATTACGATCATAGCTTAGCTTTTAGATATACTTGTCGTGGTGCTATATGTGGTTCTTGTGGTATGACAATAAACAAATTTCCCCAATTAGCGTGTAAAACACAAGTAGAACCTGGTGAAATAAAAAAACACCCGAGAATACAAGATTTAGTTTTTGGGGATATTAATAACTGGGATCAAGAAAATGAAATACTAATCGAACCGTTACCAAATATGGCAATAATAAAGGATCTTGTCGTAGATATGGAACCATTTTGGGAATACTATAGAGAAGTAAAACCATTTTTTGATCGTGAGATTAATGATATCGCTCCAGAATCAAAACAAACACCAGAAAATGCAAAGAGAATAGAACAACTAATTTATTGTATTCTTTGTGGTATCTGTTGGACCTGTCCAGTCTCAGGTAAAAGAAAAGATTACTTAGGACCTTCAGCACTAGCAAAAGCTTTCCGATTTATTGATGATACAAGAGTGACAGAAAAACAAAGAAATGTGATTTATAAAAAAGCTATGCAAGAGAGAGGAGTGCCTGCATGTGAAAAAATATTCGCATGTAATGCAGTTTGTCCAAAAGGAGTTATGCCGGGAACAGCTATAGATAAAATAAGAAAACTTGAGAAGAAGTGATATGTCGAAAAAAATGAGATTAGAAAAGGATCTTTTGGGTGAATTAGAAGTTCCAGAGGATGTATATTGGGGTATCAATACACAAAGAACTTTGAGTTATTTCAACATCAGTCAACGAAAATTTCCAAAAGTATTTCTCTATGCATTAGCACTAGTGAAAAGAGCATGCTTAAGTGCTAATCAAAAGTCTGGAATTATAGATGCTAAAATAGCTAAGGCAATGTATCAAGCGATCGATGAAATGCTAAATGAAGGAAAATTCTTTGATCAATTTCCAATTGATGTATTTCAAACGGGTTCTGGCACTCAAATTAATATGAATATGAATGAAGTATTAGCCAACAGAGCTAACGAAATTCTAGGTCAACCTAAAGGAACAAAAAATCCTGTACATCCTAATGATCACGTTAATAGAAGTCAATCTAGCAATGACGTGATTCCTACAGCAATGCACCTCGCTTCCGTCAATTTAATTCAAAAAAATTTGTTACCAGCACTGGAATTTCTTGAGAAGAATTTGGAACAAAAAATAAAAGAATTCAAGGGGATCATAAAAGTTGGTCGAACTCATTTACAAGACGCTGTTCCTATACCTCTTTCAACTGAATTTTCTGTCTATCTCGAGCAAATCCGCACAACAAAGAAAAGACTAATGGCAGTTCTAGATGAGCTCTATTATCTACCTATTGGCGGAACCGCTCTAGGAACAGGATTAAATACACCTAAGAATTTTGATCAACTTGCTGTAGATGCTTTATCACAATTGATTGGTTACAAATACAAAAGTAATCCTGTCAAAGCTGAAGGAATATCCTCTCACAATACCATTGTACATGTAAGTAGTGTACTAAGACTCCTTGCTCTCTCTGTCATGAAAATGGCAAATGATATACGTTGGATGGGAAGTGGTCCAAGAGCAGGTTTGGGTGAGCTGCATATACCAGAGAATGAACCTGGTTCTTCAATTATGCCTGGAAAAATCAATCCAACACAATCTGAAGCATTAATACAAGTTTGTTTACAAGTAATTGGAAATGATACTGCAATATCTTACGCGGAAAGCACTAGTAGTTTATTAGATCTTAATGTAGCAAAACCAATAATGATTGTTAATTTACTAGAGTCAATTTCAATACTATCAACAGGTATAGAGTCTTTTGTTCGATTTTGCTTGAAAGATTTAAGTGCAAACATAGACAATATCAATGAAGCTCTAAGTAAATCATTAATGATCATTACTAGATTAACTCCAATAATTGGTTATGAAAAAGCTGGTGAAATCGCTAAGAAAGCCCATGAAACTGGTAAAACAATCAAAGAAATAATTCAAGAAATGGATTTGAATATTGAAGAAGATCTTGATGAATTACTAGATCCGAGAAAAATGGTGTGAATCCAGAAAGGTGTTGCTCATTGGATCCAATAACCCATATTTTAATAGCATACAGTCTTGTTGCCTGGATCCATAAATTTAGAAAAATTCCTTATAAAATACTTGTACCTTATCTTATTGGTTCTGTA
This sequence comes from Promethearchaeati archaeon, assembly GCA_013166835.1. Taxonomy (GTDB): domain Archaea; phylum Asgardarchaeota; class Heimdallarchaeia; order JABLTI01; family JABLTI01; genus JABLTI01. The sequence goes on from JABLTI010000022.1 coordinate 18,501, forward strand.
ATTCCTGACCTGGATGTAATCTTTAATTTTCTAGTATATTTTGCTCCGAAAGCATACTGGTTAGAGCATAGAGGAATGTCTCATAGTTTCATTGGAGTTATCCCATATGTTTTTCTAGTTGCTGCTATAATGAATATTCCAAAACTAAAAAACAAAATTTGGAAAAATGAACAATATCACGAGCTAAACTTCTTGTCTTGGATAGGTCTTCTCTCACTCTATTTAGGAACACTAACGCATTTGCTTGCGGATTTCTTTGTTCCAACAGGTGAAATGATTTTATTTCCATTTTCCTTCGAGTGGTATGGTTTGAAGATTCTATCAACAAACAATATCCATTCAATTGCTGCACTAATAGCTGCTCTCTCCATTATTCCTCTGAATTGGAATAAACGTAGAAGAAATACTGCTTTATTGTTCTTCATTGTAACATTTTCCTTTTATTCATCCGCTAGAATTGCTGTAAATATTCGAGCAAATAATACCTTTAAGGAAAAATATGGTGAGGGATTTTCTTCAAGTAATGAATTAGTCTTTACTTACAATATTAATTACAAAGTTTTGGATTCAACAAACCCAAACAATAGAACATACATAATTGCAATTATTGATGGTATGGATCAAAGCTTCATACATGAAGAAATTATACCTGAAGTTAGAATAAATGGAAATGCCTCTCAAGTTATTGAAGGTTTAATACTCGTTAATTTGACGAAAGAGAACAATCATTATTATCGCCTTTGGCAAAAAAATCGGATTGTTTGTGTAGAAGCAGAAAAAGATTCTGCAACAAGTTGGTTAATTCGCTGGTTTGCTCCTATTAGAGAAGCAGAGAAACATATGAAAATTGGTAATTTTGAATTTCGAAGTTCAACAGAAGTAATATTTCATATACGAGATAATGGTTTAATTACAAAAATAGTTAGACCAATTTCTGTTTAGAAAGACACTTTTCTAATTCATTGAGCTTTCTATTGTTTTGTTGATTATATCCTTTGTTAATTTTAATTGTATTCCGTTTTCTACAACTTTCTCTAATGTCTGACTGGAGAAAAGTATCTCTATAGGCTCAGTGAGAGCATTAAAGATGGCAGGATCCAATTCAACAACTATTTGAAATAAATCCTCTCTGATATCACAAATTTTACTAGTATCATCCTTATCGCTATCAGATTGATCTATTATTTTTGTGATTTTTCCAATTTCTAAATTATCTCCAGAAACTGCTTTTTTTCCAATCATCTCAGAGATTGTAAATACATTTTCGTCACAAGCCAATGACAATACATCCTTTACATATTTGTCTAGCAAAACTGATAGTATTTAATAGTAAATAAATGATTTGAAGTATTCATCATAGTAATATCTTTGAATTTTCAATACATCATTAAATTTTATTATTAAGAAATATATCGTAATATTGTAAGGTAGATTGTATTGAGCAATGATAAGGAAAAGGAATTTAGAAATTTAGAACACATCTTTTATGTTCTTGAAGAACGTACAATCTGGTATAAAAAACGACAACTTGAAACTAAAAGGGCAATGAAATCCATCCATCGATTAGATATATTACCAGATCCTTCTAAAACTCAAACTATGCTTGAAGCCGAAATTAGTTATATAATCAATAACGCTGGGTTAGAAGCTCTGAAAATCATAATTGAACAATTTACTGTTTTGGATGCAAACAATTGGAAAGAACGATTAAGAAAGGAATTCATTATACTATTACAAGATAAATGTATTTTTTTTGAAAAAAAGCAACTTTCACAAAAACAATTCTCCACTCTTTTTGAAGTTGTTTTCAGTTTAGATGAAAATTGTCAAAGAAAGGAAATTGCTAATTTTATTCGTGAAAATGCTGAAGAATTAGTCACTCAAGTGTTCAAAAACATTGTAATCTTAGATGATGTTTATGCTCAGAAAGTAATTAAGGATTTGATTAATCACCTATAAAATAAAAATTAATTGAAAATTCTAAAATATTACTGTAGTAGATTCTATGATTACTATATAGCAAATAACTAAACTGTAAGATGTTTCTCTATTATTTCCCATATCCCATAATGATCCAGAGTGATTCTTACTAAGCTCAGAATTCCTAGAACGATTGTTCCACATCCTACTAAAACCTTGAGCCATTTACTATCAATTTTTTTAACAATTAATGCCCCTAAGGGAGCACCTAAGGTTTTTCCAATTATTAAATATGGTGCTAATTCAAAAAAATCCCAAGATATTGATTCTCCCGTGCTCCTATTTACGAAAAGGTGTGTGATGATAAAAGCTAGAACTCCTACAAAACTCACAGCTGTTTTGGAGAAAATTGAGGAAGCTAATGCTCTTTTCCCTTCTCTTCCAGTTAACATTTGTCCTGCAACTGTAACGGGCCTATATCCACCACCAGACAAACCTTTATTGAATCCAGATATAGCTCCAAGTGCGATAATACGCTTCATTGAGAATTTTATTTTATTATTTCTTAAAGCTAGAGTAAGAACCCCCATACTGAAAACCATGATACCAATGTATATTTTCACACCTAAATTAAAGTAAATATTTTCAACATAAACAACACTGATTATTACCGCAACAATTGATGTTAGAATCCCTACTCCAGCTAAAACTAATATGATTTTTGAATCTGTAGTTAAATTCCTAATTTTTTCTACAAAAGAACCATTTTTTAACTTAACTTCCTTGATTTCATCAAATTCTCTAATTTCTATTTCATTATCATCTTCTATAATAAACTCTTCCTCTATGTCTTCTTCTGATTCAGATTCATCTGGTTTTGAATCACTGGAAGCTTTCACAATTTCACCATTTGGTAAAGAATAAGCTTTTGACTTCCTGCGTCGTCTTCTTCTCCTAAAGACACGTTTTTGTCCCAATCTAACATTTTTGAGAAGAGCGTGAAAAATCATAGCAACAATTCCAGCAATCAATTCAGCTGTAAGAATCGAAGGAACAATAGTATACACTGTAAATCCAATTATTAGCAAAATTGGTGTAAAAGTTGTACCAAATCCAATGCCAAAAGAAGCATCCATTAGTTCAATGAGAAAAGCAAGTACTATAATAACTATCAAAGTTGGAGTAAAAATAGTTAGGATGTTCATGCAAATCTATCCTAGAAGTCAAGATATTTTCAAAATGAATCAAATTTAAACTTACCCTTACTACGTGTTAATTAAATAATAAAGTCCGTATTTTCTCTAATCTTTATATAAGCGTATTAAAGCTCGAGTTTCTCTTACTTCTTGCTCGAAATCATCCTTTTCCAAATCAAATAACGCATAAGTTACTTCAGCTTTCAATAATTTTTCAGCATCAACAAGTATCACAACATCTTTTCGAAAAATGTTATGCACAAGAATTAGTATTTTCTCTTTCCAAATCTTTGTCTTTTGATCCTGTATTTTTTCTATCTTGATAATTTTACCAAGCCTCTTACTGCTTTTATCTGCAGCTATTTTTCCAACTAACTCCTGGAGGTTCATAATATCTAATCCTTAAGTTTAATCACTGACTGTCTTTTTTCTAATTCTATGTTAATCCTATTTTTAAATTGTAACGTTAGTTTTTCATTTTTTATTGTCGGTTTAACAGTATAAACAAGCATTTCTACACCATTAGCAACAGCTTCTCTAAATTGGAAGCTGAATTCTGGGTCAGTTTCTTTATTTGGTGAAAAAATTATTGGATCATCTCTCATACAAACAAATAAAGCAATCGCTCTACTACCTTTTGACTTAATATCGATTAATTCACGAAGATGTCGAGCTCCTCTTTTAGTGGGAGCATCAGGAAAAAGAGCTTTTTTTCCTTTAACCAAGGTTACACCTTTTACTTCTACAAAGCATGTTTCTTTGTCATTAGACAACAAGAAATCTAAACGACTGCTTCCATATTTTACTTCTGCTTTTATATTATTGTAATTCGAGATTTCATTTATCCATTTATTAGTGATTGCTTGTTTTACCACTTGATTAGGTAAGCTTGAGTTTATAGTAATAATCCGGTTTTCGTGTTTTACAGCAAGAATATCCCAGTTTGTTTTTCTATCTTTACGTCTTAATGGTTCTCTAATAATCAATCTAGCTTTCGGCAACAATAATTCCTTCATTCGACCTGGATCATGCAAAAAAGCTTTTTCTGTTTTATTGGATCCTTCGAGTTTAAGATTCACCAAAAAACGATTAGGTCGATCAATAAAAGTAGCATATCTTATGTTTCCCTCAACAACTACTTCTCTTTCATGCATATGTGTGATAGACCATTTACTTGTATATATTTTTTATTAATTTTTTCGTACAATTATTTGTATTCTGTTTTTTTTCATTAAAAAATTGAGTATAGGGAGAATTCTTTTTAAACTGTGAATTTGAACAAATTTGAGTGATATAGATGGCATTCTTCGAAAAATATAAAGAGCGGACAGAGACCGAGTTACTTGTAGAAGTACGAATGGCAAAAGAACTTGGTATTTATCCATATTTCAAAGAGTTGAATAGCGAACAAGGGCCCATTGTAGCCATGAATGGTAGAGAAGTTATTATGCTTGGTTCCAATAACTATCTCGGTTTTACTACAGATAAGCGAATTAAGAACGCTGCGAAAAAAGCAATAGATGAATTTGGTGTTGGTTCCACCGGATCAAGATTGCTAAATGGTACAATGGAATTACACGTAGAATTAGAAGAACGTTTAGCAAATTTCTTTGGAACGGAAGAAGCTGTTATTTTTTCAACTGGTATGCAAGCAAATCTTGGGGCATTATCATGTTTTTTAGGAAAAGATGACTGGGTTATATCTGATGAACAAAATCACGCTTCAATTATAGATGGTATAAGACTTGGTGGATTACCATCTAAACACAAGAAAATCTACAAACACAATGATATGGCTGACCTTGAAAGATGCTTAAAGGAGATACCTGAAGGCGAACATGCACTAATCGTTACTGATGGTGTGTTTTCTATGCATGGAGACATTGCACATGTAGATGTCATCACAGAATTATCTGAAAAATATGGTGCCGGTGTATATGTAGATGATGCTCATGCAGTTGGTGTTTTGGGTCCAAATGGTAGAGGTACCGCTCATCACTTTGGCGTCGAAAAGAAAGTAGACATCATAATGGGTACTTTTTCTAAGAGCTTTGCATCTATTGGTGGATATGTTGCTGGTTCATCGTCAATTTGCCAATGGATTAAACATCGTGCAAGATCCTTAATATTCAGTGCTAGTGCTCCCCCAGCTTCTGTTGCTTCAGTTATTGCTATTTTAGACATCATAGAAAAGGATGATTCCATCCGACAGAAACTTTGGGCAAATACGAAAAGATTACGAGATGGCTATTTAGCTGCTGGATTTGATATCGGCAAATCAGAAACACCAATTATACCAATAATTGTTGGAGCAGATATGCCTACATTTTATCTCTTCAAGAATCTCTTTGAAGAAACACCAAGAAGTGTTTATACAAATCCCGTCCGTGCTCCTGCGGTTCCTGATGGAGGTCAATTACTTCGTACATCTTGCCAAGCATCCTTTGATTTTGACACACTAGATGAAGCTGTTGAGATAATCACGAAACATGGAAAAGCACTTGAAATCATAAAATAATTGAGATGATTAAACAAGATTGTTTGAATCTGTTTAATCACTATCCTCTTTTTTCTCAAAAATCTATTTATAGTTTAATTCTGTTGTAGTATTGTTTTAGGAGTCAATTCCTCTCCTGGGTTTGGTGGTTTTTCATGAAGGATACAACCTCTTCAGATGATCTGCATGAGGGAGCTAAAGAATCAAGAATTATTGAATTAGCAAGAGTGGGCGAAGCACAAACAACTGAAAAAAAGAACATTCTTTATTGGGCCTTCTATGATGCAGCGGATACTGTTTTTGCTATGGCCATAATATCAATAACCCTTTTTCAATGGGGCGAATTGATGGGTCTACGAGCAGGCTTTACTTTTGCAAGATCTCACTTGTTAGTTAGTACTTTTCTGATGATTTCTAATGTTCTCGTAGCAATATTAATGCCCATTCTTGGAGCTCATTCTGATTTAGTCGGAAAAAGAAAACCTTTAGTAATAATCTTGGGGGTCATTACTATTGCATTTATTCCTCTTATAGCACTCACTATGAAGTTTCTATTGGGTCTCTTAATTTTTCTCATTACGAATGTTGTCTATCAAGCAGCAAATCTGTATTACGAATCTATGCTTCCCTACATTTGTGATACGAACTCTCGAGCTAAAGTTTCTGCGTTTGGTGTGGCTTTTGGTTATGTAGGTACTATTTTTGCTATTTTACTTTATTTCTTATTACCTCGAGGATTTGGCGATGCGACATTAGTTGATGATGTAATTGGTGGTAGTGTTGCACCACAAGACATTCAATTAAATTGGGTATACTGGATGTTCATTTTTGCATCCGTTTTCTATCTACTTCTGTTTATACCATTTTTCTTTGTGAAAGAAAATAAAAGTGAAATAAAAATTACCGAATCCTTTGGTAGAAGAACTAGGAGCACTTTTATTCAACTAGGTCGAACTTTCAAAGAGATTTTCAAAGAAAACAAAGGAATGCTGCTATTTCTTGTAGGGTGGTTGTTAATTAACGATGCTGTAGGCACGTGTATTGCTATACTTGTTGATTATTTGCGGGAAGGTTTGGGTCTTGATCCGACAATTGCGGGTGCCATTTTATTTGGTGGTATTTTGGTTGGTGTTGCGTTCCTCTATATTATGGGTCCAGTAATTGATAGAAGGGGGCCTAAATTTGGAGTAATTATAACAGCAATTGCTTGGACTATTGGTATTATCCTAACCGTTCTTTCAGGAGTAACTTACAAGACAGTTGTAATTGGAAACCTAACCTATGTATACAAGTTGCGATTTTTAGCATATATTGCTGCAGCAATTTTATCTTTTGGAATGGGTTCAGTTTTTGTTGTAGGTCGACAATTTATACTTGAATTATGTCCACCAGAGAAAATTGGGCAATATATGGGCTTTAAAAAGATTTCAGGAAAAGTTAGTGCAGCAATAGGTCCTCTAATTTTCTCAGGAGTTCTCGCTTTAGTCTATCCTTATGGAAAAACGCTTGCATACCAAATAGCAATTCTCTCTTTACTGGTATTCTTCTTAATTGGTTTTGTTGTTATATTATTCATAAAAAATAATCATGCAAAATATCTCAAAGGAGAAAGATTTCCATATAAAGAATGAAAATGGCGTGGTTCTCACGCCATGGATAAATTAACTCAAGATGAGATTTAAGAAATACTCGTGGAATCGCATGTCATCAGTTAGTTCTGGATGAAATGTAGCTGCTAATAATTTTCCTTGCTTTGCAGCAAATATTTCTTCGGAATTTCTTGCTAATATTTCCACATTTTTTCCAACTGAGGTAATTACTGGTGCACGAATAAATACTCCTGTAAATGGTTGTTTTCCAATTCCTTCAATGGTAATAGGTAATTCAAAGGAATCTTGTTGTCTTCCATATTTATTTCGTATAACATCAATGTCCATTAACTCGAGTAAAACTTGTGAAAAATCTTTCACAACATGATCTTTTGAGGTTTTGGAAAGCATTATCGTTCCAGCACAAGTCCCAAGGATTGCCATGCCATTCTTCACTTTCTCTCTGATTGTGTCTATTAGTTTGTTATCAAATCGCATTTCAGAGACAAGTCGACTCATAACGGTACTTTCACCACCAGGAATTATCAAACCATCTAATTGTTCTATCTGTTCTGGTTTTCTTACTAGAATTGTTTTTGATTTGATTCCTTTCTTTACTAAAACCTCATTCATCATATTAATGTGTTCGAGAACGTCTCCTTGAACTGCAAGAACACCGATTTGAACTTCTTTCTTCTTTGACATTATAGATCAGCTCCTCTATCTTGCATTCTTAGTTTCATCTCAGAACCAGTTAGTCCCATCATAGCTTTTTCTTCACTAACCATTTCTTGTGCTTCAAAAACTACATCTGGACTATCCCAATAAGAAGTAGCTAAGACAACTGCAGAAGCTCTGTTAAGCGGGTCTTCACTTTTGAAGATGCCTGACCCAACAAAAATTCCATCAGCACCAAGTAGCATCATTTGTGCTGCATCTGCGGGAGTAGTTATTCCACCAGCTGCGAAATTTACAACTGGTAAACGACCGATTTTCGCTGTTTCCAAAACAGTATCAAATGAACAGGTCATTTTTCGAGCTTTAAACATTAATTGTTGATAATCTTTGACTTCGTATAAACGTTTGATTTCATTGATTTCGTTAGTTACAAGTCTGATATGATGAACTGCTTCAGCAACATTACCGGTTCCCGGTTCTCCTTTTGTTCGTATCATGGCTGCACCTTCGTCAATTCGACGTAATGCACTACCAAGGTCTAAAGCTCCACAAACAAATGGTGCAACAAAGTCCCATTTCCAAATGTGCCTAAATTCATCAGCTGGTGTTAGAACCTCTGATTCATCAATGCAATCAGCCCCTGTTTCTTGAAGTACTTTTGCTTCATAGGTGTGCCCAAGTCGACACTTGGCCATAACAGGAATGGTAATTGCATCGAGAATATCCATAATAATCGGTATAGACGCTGGACGCGCAACACCACCAGCTCTTCTTACATCTATGGGTAACTTGTCAAGGACCATTACTGCAACTGCTCCAGCATCTTCTGCAATGTGAGCTTGCTCAACAGAAGTAACGTCCATAATGACACCACCCTTCGTCATTCTAGCGAATCCTCTTTTAACACGATTCGTGCCACGAACTACATCTTCTTCATATGCTGTTCGATGAGGTATTTCACCTTTCTTCATGTAGGATCTTTCAGAGAATAGATTCTTCATTTAGGAAAATCTCCTCGATACTATACAAGTTATAACTTGTATATTAAAGTTGAAACATTAACTTTATAAACTTTATTCGAAATATTGAATATTAGATATCTAACGATTGAAGTTGCCAAAGGGAATGATGAAGTGACAGAAAAGATTGTTTGTAAAAACTGTCAAGCAGAATTAAATCCATTACAACGTTCTCATACATGTCCCCAGTGCAGTGCAACTCTAGTTGAATATAATTTTGATTCAACAGAAACGGGTCTAGTAGTTAAAAATACCGAAAAAGGAATTTGGCGTTATCGTTCTTTTCTACCTCATTTCGAAAAAATAATTTCTCTTGGAGAGGGACAAACACCTTTACGCAAAGCTTTGCACTTATTCCAAGACAAAGTTAATTTGTTTTTGAAAATCGAAGGCTCAAATCCTACAGGTTCATATTTAGATCGAATTTCCCCTTTAATGGTATCTGATGCCATGAATAGAAATATGCAGTCTTTGGTTTGTGCTTCAGATGGAAATCTTGGGGCTTCCTTAAGTGCTTATTGCGCAGCAGCTCAAATCAAATGCTTCTGTGTTGCACCTAAGAGTACTTCCCCAGAGAAACGAACTCAAATGCTAGCTTATGGTGCAGAGGTTATTGATTATGGTGAAACTATTGATGACAGTCTTGATCTTGCTGTTAAAATGATTGAAAAAGGACGTTATCAAGCGACTCCTGAATTTAATATTCTGACAATAGAAGGAGCAAAAACTGTTTCACTAGAAATTGTTGAACAACAAAACACATTTGGATCTATACAAGAACTCGAATATATTATAGTCCCAATGGGAAGTGGTGGCTTGCTTTATTCTATTTGGAAGGGATTAAAACAAGCAAAAGAATTCAAACTAATACCATCAGATGTCAAATTTCCCAAAATAATTGGTGTGCAAGTTGAAGGGTATGATTCCATAACAAAATCCTTTGACGACGGAAATTCAATTCAGGAGATAACAAAGAAAAATATTAGCAAAAACAAATTAGCAGATGCTATAATGGTAAGAAACCCAATCTTCGGTGAAAAAGCAGTTCAAAGTATCAAAGAAAGTAATGGGATAGCAATTTCTGTTTCTGAAAAAGAAATCATTGCTGCAAGCAAATTATTAGGGAAAAAGGAAGGAATATTTGCAGAATTAAGTAGTGCCACAGTAATTGCTGCAGTGGATAATTTACTGAAAGAGAAAATACTACCGCAAAATGCTACTATGTTAGCGATTATAACTGCGAGCGGAATGAAGACTTCACGTGCATTTCAAAAAAGCACCTCTCAAGATAAAAAAGTGGAATCACTTAGAAGTATGGGAACTAAAATAGAGATTCTAAAAACAATCAATTCCAAGGATAGCAATTTCGGATATGGAATTTGGAAATCTCTGGGGCAAATGATTTCTTTACAAGCAGTCTATCAACACCTAAAGGAACTACAAATAAGAGAGCTTATAGTTGAAGTTGAAACAAATGATCGTCAAAAAAGATATTCAGTTACAACGAAAGGTAAACAATTAATTAAGAAAATGAACGAGTTGGAAGAATTACTTTCATAATATTGCTTCTTTGATTCACAATGTAACTAATTTCTTAGGAATTGTTGAAGATTTCTATAATAAATGGTGATTTCAATCAGAAATAATCTCTCATTACTTCTTGTACCCACTCGGGAGTCTGTGCATCTTCTCTCATATCAAAATCTGGAAAATAAGGTTTAATATCTAAAATGGGGGTTTCATTGATAGCATCTAGACCTTTTACTGTTAGAATATTTTCTTTTACACTAACTATTTGGACAGCAGTGATGCCAATTGGATTAGGACGATGGCGAGCTCGTTGAGCAAAAATTCCAATCTTTGGAAGTTCTTCTCGTTCTTGTGGGTGTCGTACGAGATGTCTTTCTTCGATATAAGATGCTTTGTGCATGTAAAAAACAATTATTGCATGAGTAAATTCTTCAAGTCCAATAAGTCCTTTAGCATATTCCTCATTGACAAATATTTCAGAAATTTCTTCTCCCCATTCATAATTGTGAGGAGAAAGAACTTCATTTCTTACAAAACCAATTGGCTTAATATTCATAAATGGACCTCCAGAAAAACAAAGTAAGACTATTTTAGAATTCTATTTTAGCTCCACCAGCTTCTAGGTGTTGCTTATCGTGTTGCCATAAATCGAGTATTCGATCTGTTCGATAAAATGATTTTTCATCTTCTACAGTTTCTGGGAGTTTTATTAGTTCTTCAAATATGCTTAATACTTTATATCTTGTTTCTTTGAATTTTTCTTTAGCTTCCTTGAATGAAACATCTTTCATCTTATCAAGTACATAATCATTCCACTCTGAATATTCCATTTCCATACTTTGAAATTCAAATTTGCATTGATCAAGTGAATCCTTCATTTTGAATTGACATATTTTCACAAACTCATCATCCCAAGACCAAAGATGAAGAAGTAAATCTCTTGTTTTCCAACCATTTGGAAGAGTGAAAGATTCATCTAAAGCTAAAATGAATTCAGTGGTTTTCTTCATGTTTTTAATTTTCTTTTCTAAAGAAATTTTTTCATTCATAATACATCACAACTAATTATTACAAATCTTTATCAAATGAAGGTTTTCATCAATAGGAATTTTTAATTAAAGAGAGAATATACTTCTTCGTCAAGAAAAGGACTTGGACTCAATGAGTGAAAAAGAAATAAAGAAAAGAGTTTCTGAATATATTAAAAGACTGAAATCTGATAATCTCGAGGAAAAACGAGAAGCAGCCTGGGAGCTTCAAAATCTAGAAATGAAAGCTAAAGATGCAATCCCAACACTTGTTGAAGCAATTAAGGATGAAGACTGGGCAGTAAGATCTATGTCAGTTTTAGCTCTTGGAAAATTAAAATATGACAAAGTAAATTCTGATTTAATTCATATACTCTTAAATGATGAAAGTGAGGAAGTTCGATCTTCAGCTGTAGAAGCATTAGTACGAATTAGACTCAGTAATATTAATTCTCTTTTAGTCCAAGCAATAAAGGATAAACATAAATTAGTGCGTGAGCAAGTTGTTTGGGGTTTAGGAGTAATCGGTGAAGAAGCTAAAGAAGCAATTCCAGAAATTATTGAATTACTCAAAATGCCAGATGAAGGATTAATACACTCTATTGCTGCTTGGGCTTTAGTAGAACTAGGTGCAAGCGAAGCAATAGAACCACTTACAGAAACTATGCTCATGACGGAATCTGATTTAATTCGTTTCAGATTAGCTTTGTCGCTTGCTTACCTTGAAGAAAGTGAGGGTGAAGGCTTAAAGGAACTTCGTAAAATGAAGGATCATGGGAGATTATCTCCTCTTGAGGAATCGCAATTCGAAGATTTTCTATCATTTAGGTGCTATAAGTAAATAAAAAAAAGAGAGGATACTTTCCTCCTTAAGGAAGAAAGTGATTCTATTATTATTTTCTTGGTCCATTATTGATAACTGCATGAGCAGCAGCTAAACGAGCAACGGGAACACGGAGAGGAGAACAACTAACATAGTCCAAACCAATGCGATAACAGAAATCAATGGATTTTGGATCGCCGCCTTGTTCACCGCAAATACCAATTTCAATGGCTGGATTACCA
>JABLTI010000101.1 GCA_013166835.1 Promethearchaeati archaeon
AATGAGCATGGGTTACAATTGTTTGAGCATTTAGAGGAATTTTCGAGCTTTTACCATCAATTAACAATTTTTGATTATCTGGAAAATCGAATTGCAAGCCATTTCGATAATAGAATTTGTATATGGTTTACCCACCTTCAGTTAAATTCAACACGCTCTTCAGTTATTTCTGATAGACATTCTAGTTCTTTAAATTATCTAGTATTGATTCTTTATCAATAAAAAAAGAAATAGAAGTGAACGAGATTTCACTTAGTTTATTTCTTATCAGTTAATGTAATTCTTGCATCAACTACACTAATACCTCGTTCCATGGCAAATAAGGGATTGATATCTAATTCTTGTATGTCATCAATTTGCGAGACTAATTGACTAATAATACAAATCGTTTTGTTAAGAGCTTCAACATCTACTGGATTTTGTCCTCTTGCGCCGTATAGCATGTCTCTGGATTTTATACCATCAATCATATGTTGTGCTTCTTCTTTCCCAAAGGGAGCTACTCGAAAGACAACATCTTTTAAAATTTCTACATAAATTCCTCCAAGACCAAACATAACAACAGGTCCGAAAGATGGATCTCTTGATACACCTATAATTACTTCAGTTGCTTTTGGTACCATTTCTGTTACTAAGATTCCTCGGATTTTTGCGTCTGGATTGTATTTTAGAGAATTCTCTATTATTTCGTTGAAAGCATCTTCCACAGCAAAGATATCTTTAATGTTGATGATTACTCCGCCAGCTTCGCTTTTATGAATAATATCCTCTGAAACAACTTTCATAACTACTGGAAAACCAACTTCTTTCGCTTTTTCAACTGCATCATCAGCTGAATTAGCTAGTGCAAAACGAGGAACTTCTAAATTGCATAACTTGAATATTTCTTTAGCTTCATCTTCGAGCATTTGCACTCGTCCTTCTTTTCTCACTTTCTTGATGATTGCTTTAATTTCCTTAATCGGGAATTGCATTGGTTTAAGTTCGCCGATTTTCTCATGCTCTTCAATATATTCATCCCAGCGATATAGTGCAGCCAATGAGGAAATTGCTTTTTCAGGAAGATCATAAGCAGGTATATGCTGTTCATTTAACTTGTCAACCATTTCTTCCACAGCTTCACCACCAATGCTAGCAATGACAAATGGTTTCTTGTTCTTGTAGATTTCTAATTCCTCAATTACATAATCAGCAAGTAAATCAGGATTGGTTGTAGCAGTCTGACAATAGAGAAGTACGATAGCATCAATTTCCTTTGCTTGAAAAGCAGCTTCAATAGCTTTCTTATAGGCAAGTTCGCCACCACCACCGGTGATATCAATTGGATTCTTTGTGGAACCAAAAGGTGGCATAATTTCTGGTTTGAAGAATAGTTCCTTTAGTTTTTCTTGATCATCGTAAAGTTCAAGATTATAATCCTCAGCTGCATCTGTTGCCATAACACCTACTCCACCACCATTAGTTATTATTGCAACATTCTTACCTTCAGGCCGAGGATTATTTGTTATACACCTTGCCCAATCGAATGCCTCAGAAGCATCAATTGCTCTTAGTACACCCATTTGTTTGAAAGCTGCAGAATAAATTTTATCAGAACCAGCAAGACTACCAGTATGACTTGCAGCAGCAACAGCCCCTCTCACTGATCGGCCTGATTTCAAAGCAATTATTGGTTTTTTCATCCCAACATCTTTGAAAACCTTCATTGCTACTTGTCCTTGTCTTAATCCTTCAACATATAGAAGTATTGCTGTTGTATTTGGATCATCTTTCAAGTAATTGAACAGAAGTTCGCTTTCACCAATTTGTGCTTTATTACCAATACTTATTATCGAGGAGAGACCAATTTTATTTGTAATTGTCCATCCCATCAAAGCAATTCCCAATGCTCCACTTTGAGTTATGAATGCCAATTTTCCAGGTTTCACATCAGCAGGACCAAATGAAGCATTTAGGTTAGAAGGAGCATATACCATACCAAAAATATTTGGACCGATAAATGGCATATTGTATTTTTCTGCAATTTTCACTAGTTTTTCTTCTGTTTTGTGATCACCTACTTCTCCAAAACCACTAGTAATTAATGCAACAGATTTTACTCCTTTTTTACCACATTCCTCAAAAACAGCTTGAACAAATTTCGCGGGAACTGATATTACAGCGAAATCTATTTCCCCAGGAACATCAGAAATCGATTTATAGACTTTCTTTCCAAGAATTTCCGTTTCTCTCAAATTGATTGGATAGATTTCACCCTTGAATCCATAGGAAATTATATTGTCCATAATTTCGTATCCAATCTTTCCAGGCTTCTTAGAAGCACCAATAACTGCGATACTTTTTGGCTCAAACATATATTTCAGGCCAGGATATTTTTTAATTTTTGACACCTCGTAATTCGTTTCAAATCATTTTCATCCGATTTTGAAACCTTTCAAACATACATTTTGTTCGACTTTTTTCGGCTCGTTTTAAATGCCCTAGGGCATTTATAGCTTCTAGTCAAAACAAAGGAAAAATAAAAGTTTGGGTGGTGTCAGTATTTAATTTCTAAAATTAAAAACGACTATCATAGACACCTTTATCGACTTCTTTTTGAATTTCTCGTGGATCTTTGCCATCACAAGTGATTTTACAGCTGAGCATTGTACCCAAAATCTCTTTCACAAGAGCTTTAGTGGAAGAAGCAAAGCTACCCTCTTTCTTGATATCAGCAATTTTCAAAATTTGATCCATGGTTATGTTGCCAATAAATGGTTCTTCAGGCACTTCTTCAGTTGACCCATGAGCACCTTTTGCTAGTCCGGCTTCTTTAAGAATAAGTCCACTGGTTGTAGGAAGACCAACTTCTACCTCAAAAGATCTGTCAGGTTTTATAATGATTGTAACTGGAACCTTCATACCACTGAATTTGGAAGTTTCTTGATTGATTTTACCAATAACTGCACCTATGTTCACTCCAGTTGGACCTAAGGCTGGTCCTAATGGTGGAGCTGGAGAAGCTCTTCCTCCTTCGATTAGACATTTGATTTCTTGGTTAGCCATTCTTAGCACCTAGTAAATCAAAAGCGATTAAATAGATTATTTAAGAGTTTTCTAAGACTCGATTATTTATTGTGATGTGTTTTATTCCTTAGCTATTCAGTTTTTTTATATGTTGCACAGAAAGTCTAGTATACAAAGCTTTTTTTCTTGCGGGTTCCAAAATATAGAGTAATGTTTAGGATGTTTGAATGAATATGTCACAGAAATTAAGGACAAGGTGCTTTACAGGACTTTTTTGTCTCACTTTTATTATCTCTTTTCTCGTTATAAATCAAAATAGTGTTTCAAATAATGGCAATATTTTGAAAGTGGATCAAAGTGATTTCCAAATCAATTTGACACCAAATACAATCCTATTAGAAGAGTCACTAAAGATATCAAGCACAGGTTTAAACTCTACCCATACAAGAATTCTTTACAATCCTACTACTCAAAGAGTAGGAGTTTCTTGGGTTGATTTATTCCAACCTTATACTCCTGCAGCAATTAGTTCAGTAAAATTTGCTATTGGAAATTCAAGTACTTCATGGGGTTCTACAATTGATGTGGCATCAGTAACAGATACTATGTTAATGGGATATAATCCTACACAAGATATGAATGGAACAATTCATTTTATTTTTGATGAATTTTCTGTTGATAATTATGATATAAATGATGTTCCAGTTGAGAATGAAGTTTCTATTCAATCTAAGGAAAGCGTTGTAAGTAATAGTGGGAACTCTACATCTCCAATAACAATCTTAGGTTTGAACGGTCTCGTTCACCTAGTTTGGATAGACACAACAGACAATCCGAATGGTGATTTGTACTATAGAAATTATAATGCAACTGGTGATAGTTGGAGTACACCAACAACCAGAATTACAACTGGAGCAGAGGTGTTAGGTGATTCTCCACCTACTCTAGCTTTTGATGAAAATAATACTCTCCATTTAATGTGGGTGGATAAACGAGCTAGTGATCAAGAAATTTATTATTCCTACCTAGATGAAGGTTCAACATGGTCTTCCGAAGAAAAAATCACAACAGTGGCTTATACTCCTATTAATCCCAGAGTGACCTTTGATAATTCAAGTAAAAAACTCCTGCTATTATTTAGAGATAATGGAACATCCACGAATCTATATTATACAAATGCACAAGCAAAACAGGGAGCAGGGTTATGGACTTCTCCGGTGGTTGTAAATTCTTACGTGGCGCTAAATAGTGATTATGATATTTGTGCTGACACTTTAGGAAATAATATTCTTGTTTTTGAACAGTTTGCCAGTAATCGTTATACAATTTATTTAAGACATAAAAACACAAATGCATCTAGCTGGGGAGCTAATCAACGAATCAGTTCTTATGATAAACCAGCACATGACCCGTCTGTAACTGCTGATTTGAATGGAACCTTTTATTTTGCTTATGCAGAAGAATACCAAAGTGATACCACAGAAATATATCTAACATATGGGGCTCTTGATTCTGATACAGATGGCTTGTCTGATTACGATGAGATAAATATACACGGCACAGATCCTTTAGATGCGGATTCTGATAATGATTTATTACCTGATGGGGCTGAAGTAAATATCTATCTTACAAATCCATTGAGTTCAGATTCTGATAATGATTTGATGCCTGATTTCTATGAAGTAGATTATAATTTTGATCCAAACAATTCCACAGATGCTTCTCTTGATTTTGATAATGACGATTTAACTAACCTTGAGGAGTATTTAGAAGGAACAAGTCCAATTAATTCAGATTCCGATGGAGATTCTCTTTCTGATGGTTCTGAGGTTAATGTTCATAATACCGATCCATTGGACATTGACACAGATGCTGATGATTTACCTGATAATTATGAAGTGCAATGGGGTTTAGATCCAAATATATGGGATGATATTTCTGCAGATCCAGACGGAGATGGTCTTGCTACTGAAACTGAGTTTTATATAGGAACTGATCCAACAAACGCAGATACAGATTCTGATGGTGCTTCTGATTTTGATGAATATCGATATGGAACAGATCCATTAGATCCAGATGATTATCCGGATATTGGTGGTGGTGTTGCAGATTATCGTGAATTGTTTATTGGTTTAGGTGTTGGTATTGGTACACTTGTTTTCTTCCTTGGAATTTCTATTCTAATTGCTCGTCAATTCAAACCTCAAGATAGAGCAAAAAGAAAGGCTCTTGAGCGAGATGAAAAAGAATTTTTCACAGATCAAACAGAAAAAGGTCGTAAAATGACTTACGAAATGGAAGAAAAAGAAGCAATAAAATCAATTTTAGAGAAACGTAGAGATCTACCTGCTACACCTAAAATCCTCCCTGAAGCCAAGGATACAGTTGAAGAAGAATTACCTGTTGAGACAAAAGCACCACCAAAGGAAGTAGGTCCTACTTTTGAGGAAATCATTAAATCAAAGAAAGAAACAATGAAAGAAGCTATCGTGGCATTAAAGAATTATGAGAAACAACTCGATGATCTTGTTAAACAGAAAATGACTTCATTCACAATTAATACTGCATCTCGAGAAGCTTTAGCTGAATTTGCTAGTGATTCACAAGCGCTTCTTGGAGAAGCAAAAGCAATTTGGACTTCCACAATTCTACCATTAATTAAGGGTTATGAAGAACCCCTTCACATAGATACTTTAGAAGCTGAAAGTATCATAGATGATTGTAGTGCTTCCTTTGATAAGATTCTTGAAATCCTAGTAAATCGTGAGATGGCAATCGTTGATGAAGAAGCAAAAAGAGAAGAAGTACGACAATTAGCACTCAAAGCAGTTGATGATCAAGAAGAGAAAACTTCTGAGGTAGAAGAAGAAAAAGAATCGGAAAATAATGAAGATTCCAAGGTGTAATACTTACACCTCTATCTTTTCTTTGCCAAACATTTGTAGAAATTTCTTATAGGTATCTTCACTAAATAGAACAATTTTCACTTCTTGTATGTAATTAGACTTAAAATTTAAAATTACTTTAGCCATAATTCTTGCACAATCTTCTTCCGGAAATCCTGCAACGCCAGTTCCAATTGCTGGAAAAGCTATGGAGTCAAGTTCTAGTTTTTCAGCTATTTTTAAGCTGTTCAATACACTATTTTTTAGAAAATCTTTTGTTATGAAACCATCACTTCTCATTCCAGCGGCATGTATTATGTATTTCGCATCTAGTTTTCCTGCAGTTGTTTCTATCGCTTCTCCAGGTTTAATTGGTCCTTTACTCATAGCTTCTGTTTCAATTTCTTTTCCACCTTTCCGTTTCAAGGCTCCAGCTACACCTAGACCCATCCACAGCTCGTTATTCGCTGCATTAACAAGTGCATCTGCTTTAATTTCCGTTATGTCACCTTGTATAATGGAAACAATCATTGTTCTTTCACCTCTATCAATAATATTATCAGAATTTCAGACCAGTCTTCCAACCCAAGAAAGCATAAAGATCTGTTTCTGTTTCAGCAAGTTTCTCAAGAGGTTTACCAACTCCATGACCAGCTTGTCCTTCTACGAAAAGCAAGATCGGTTCTTGTGAAGCATTTGCCCATTGCATTAACGCTGTCATTTTCATAGCATGTAACGCATCAACTCGAGAGTCTGAAGCTGCAGCAACTAGATATGTTGCGGGGAAATTTGTTCCTTTTTTCACATTGTGATATGGAGAATATTTTAAGATATATTTGAACTGCTCAGGATCTTCTGAGGAACCGTATTCTGGAATCCAATACCTAGCTATACTAAAGAGATGATATCGAATCATGTCTAAGAGTGGGACTCCAACATAAACTGCTCCAAATAAATCTGGTTCTTGAGTTACCGCTACTCCGGTTAATAGACCACCATTGCTTCGTCCATTTATACTCAAATGCTTTTGTGAGGTATAATTATTTTTTATAAGCCATTTTGCTGCATAAATGAAATCATCAAATACATTTTGTTTCTTCTCTAGCATCCCAGCTTTATGCCATTCCTCACCGTACTCTGAACCACCTCGCAAATTAGCAACAGCAACAATTCCATTATTTTCTAGCCAGAAAAATCTTGAGTATTTTAGATAAGGAGGTTTGATTGGTAAATTAAAGCCACCATATCCATTAAGCATTGTAGGATTAGTTCCATTTAACTCTACACCTTTTTTGTGTACAATAAACATAGAGACTTTAGTCCCATCTTTTGACTCATACCACTCTTGCTTTACTATATAATCATCAATATTAAGTGGCGGTTTAATTTCCTTGAAGATAGATAGTTGTTTTGTTTTGATTTCATAATTGTAGATAGTTGTTGGATAAAAGAAATTATTCAAGGCGAAGTAGAAACTGTCTTGATCTTTTGCAGAAATAGTTCCTACTCCTCCCATATTCAATATTGAAGAAAATTCTGGTAATTCAAGTTCTGAAAGAAGTTTACCATCTTTTGAGTAGACTAGTATATAATCTGTTGCGTTTTTCATAACTTTCAAGAAGATATTGTTTTTTGTTATCAAAGCTTGACTGATTATATTACCACTTTCCGGAATGACCTGTTGCCATCTATCATATGAGGGATCATTGATTTTGGTTTTATATAATGCTTTTTTTGGAGCATCCTTATTCGTTAAAATCCATATTTCATCATCTAGCATTGATCCAGAGGTTATACTATCATCACCTACAATAACATCTGTTAATTCTTTGTTGTTCTCTAAGTCCATTATATAGAGGTCAAATTTTGTATATTTACTAACACCTATGAGCAAGTATTTGCTATCTTCTGATAGACTAATCATGTAATGATTTGTTGGAGATCTTCCTTCTCCGAATATTTTCACATCATTATACCAGTCATTTCCAATAATGTGTAAGAAAATATGTTTATTGTAATTCTCTTGACCTTTAGGAACAGTACCTAGTTCAGGATATCTGGTATAATAGAATCCGGATTCATCTGGCAACCAAGCAAAACTACAGAAGCGAGTTCTTGGAATTTTATCATCTAAAATTTCACCTGTTTCCACATTCTTGATATGTAAGAGGCTCCATTCATCCCCGTTATTTGAAAGGCCATATACGATAAATTTTGCAGTTGGTGATACAAAATACCAATCTAGAGCGACTGGATTTTCTTTACTTAATTCGTTGGGATTTACTAAGATTTTTGGTTCTCCTGTTTTTCCCTTTTGTACATATAGAATTGGTTGACTTTCTGTTGTAGATTTTTGGAAGAAAATGAGTCCTTTCTTTTCTTTAGGAACAGAAATGGTTCCAAGGGATAGATAATCTTTGATTTTTTCATAGACTTTTTGGTAATTAGGAATTTTCTCTATCCTTTCTTTTGTGAATTGGTTTTGCTTGTCCAACCAATCTATTACTTTTTGATCCTCATAATTTTCTAGCCATCTGTAAGGATCTTTGATTTCTTTTCCATGTATTATCTCAACAACCTCTTTCTGTTCTGTTTCAGGATATTTCAAAATTTTTTCACCTAACCTCAGTTAATTTGCATAATTATAATTTATAGCTCTTTTAAGGTTTTTTTGAAAATTCCCGGTTTAATGAATAAACCACTATTTTGCTTTTAGATCATAATTATTTTTAGTGGAAATTTATTTCCAAGAAAAGAGCAAAGAACTGATAAATTTATATTTAACCTTTATTTATTTCAGATGGACTGTTAAATCAGAATTGGTTGAGAGAGTAAAATGACATCAACGAAACAAACTGTCGCTACAAAAATCTCTGCGAACGAAAAATTACTTGTCGGATTAATAATCAATCCTATTGCTGGTGTGGGAGGTAGAATTGGTTTAAAGGGAAGTGATAATGCTAAAGAGATCTGGGAGAAATTAAATTCTGGAGAAGGGAAGAAAGTATCACAGGATCGAACGAAAAGATTTCTTAAAATTATCTCCGAATTAAAAGAATATATTCATTTTCTAACTTTTAATGGTGAAATGGGAGAAGATGTATTAAAAGAACTTGATTTTAATTTTGAAATTATTGGAAAGAGTAAGGAAGTAAAACCAACTCGTAAAGATACTAAGCTAGCAGCAAAAGAATTTCTTGAGAGAGGAGTTAAACTAATTGTCTTTATTGGTGGAGATGGAACTGCGTGTGATATCTTTGACGCTGTGCAAGAAAAAGTACCACTTTTAGCTGTTCCTAGTGGGGTAAAAATGCATTCTGCTTGTTTTGCATTAAATCCTGAGATAGCAGGTATGATTTTAAAGCAATTTCATAGTGGAGAATTGAATCTTACACAGTCAGAAGTTATGGATATTGATGAAGAAGCATTTCGAGCAGGAAGACTAAGTGCGGAACTAAGAGGAATGGTTACAATTCCATATTTACGAGCTGCATTTCAAGGTGGAAAAATGGCTTCGCCCTCGTCTTTTGATGAAAAGCATGATCAGATGGTTATTGCTGAAAGAGTTAATGATGACATGGTTAGAGATACTTTGTATCTATTAGGGTCAGGATCAACATGCAAAGCAGTTGCAGATTATCTTAAATTAGATAAAACATTGTTGGGAGTAGATGCGATTTATAATCGCAAGTTAATTGCATTAGATCTAAATGAGCAAAAAATGTTAGAATTATTAGAAAACCAACAGATTTCACCTATGGTTATCAAGAAAGTTGGTATTGACAATATTATTCTTATTGCGACTGTAAGTAAACTTGAGAAAACAGAGAAATTAAGAGTTGATACTGGCGACCTTGAGCTTGATAAAGATCTACAGGGATTCATTAGAGTCGTGACTAGTTATCATGAAGATATTTTGATGAGAATTGAAGAATAAAAAAATAAGTGAATGAGAAGTGAATTACTTCTCTTCTTCCTTCTGTTTCAACATTCGCCAAGTCAGAATTGGTTCTTTCGCTGCTAAGACTTCATCAATTCGACCAACGGGAGTATTTTGTGGAGCGCTAAGAACAATTT
>JABLTI010000102.1 GCA_013166835.1 Promethearchaeati archaeon
GGTAAGATTATTGATTTATGGATAGTTAGGCGTTGGAATCCAGAATACCATCTTTTCCAAGCTGCTAATTCCATTAAGGGTCTTTTTGCTCGAGAGCCTTTACGCCCTGCCGCACACTTACTAAAGAAAGGTGTCAAACCAAAAACTCAACCCACAGATGCTTTTGTAGTGTATGATCGTCAAAAGCAGCAATTAGAAGATGTTTTACAGCAGAAGCAAGATGAAATTAATCGTTTAAGAAGTGCTTTATCTGGTCGATCTCAAATTGATAGACCTTCTCAACGAGTGAAATATATGGATCGGCGAAAGCTCGAACTTGAAGAAGAATTATTCGATATTGAAGAACGATTCCATTGGGCTGATCTCACTTCAGTTGATTTTGCGAAAGAATATCTTCGTGTTCGCACTCAGCTTCAGCTTATGGCTATGACACAACAATAACTTGGCTTCTCAGCCAAGAAACATTCTTTTTTCTTTAATTCTTATTATTTTACGTGAGATTATTGTATTTGACAGCAGAATTAAAAAACCATATAGGAATCTTGTACTGATTGTTTCACTCTCTCTCTGGACGTGTATTTATGATTTCAATTATCTTAGCAGCTGGTAAAGGTAAAAGAATGCAACCTTTAACTGATACTAGACTTAAGGGTTCTTTGCCTATCCAAAATCAAGCTATTCTGATTCGACTTGCTGATATGATTGAAACCGCTGGTTTTATGGATAAATTAGTATTAGTGATCTCTCCTTGGCAAGAAGAAGAAATGAGAGAGCTTTTCTCCCAAAAACCATATGCTAACAAAATCAATTATGCGATCCAAGATCCTCCAAAAGGTACAGCCGATGCTGTAGCTCAAGCTGAAGAGTTTATGGGAGATGAGAAAAGATGTTTAGTATTTAATGGCGATATTCTTGCTCATATTAAGCAAGTTTTACCTGAACTGATTTCTCATCATATTAAGCTAAATGCTATGTGCACAATGGCTGTTTTTCCTGGAAAGAATGAACGATATGGTTTATTGAAAGTTTCTTCCGATGGTATTGTGGAAGACATCAAAGAAAAAATCAAAACTGAAGAAATAAGTGAAGAAGCTGGTTACATTAATGCTGGAATTTATCTCTTTGAACGTGATGTTTTTGATGCGATCCGCGCAACACCTCTTTCTCAAAGAGAAGAATACGAAATTACTGACACTATTTCTATTTTAGGTGAGAAAGGAAAGATTGGAGCTTATATTATCGATTCTTGGATGAGTCTCGAAAATCCTTTGGATTTATTAATTGCTCAAGAATTCTTTCCACCAAGTAAAGAACAACTGAATATGCAATTCCATTCTGGTGGAGAGATTGGTTTTAAAGCTGCAGAAGATGTTTTCTTTGAAAGTGACTCTGTAATTGATTTTTCAGGTATTACTATTACAGGTCCTGTTTTAATTGGGAAGGGAACACTTATTGAACAAGGATCAAAGATCGGTCCACGAGTTTTTATTGGAAAAGATTGTGAAATAGGAGCGAACACCACTATCAAGAAATCTTTGATTATGGATAATTGTAAGATCGAATCAAATTGCTTTTTATCAAACGTTATTTCTGCTGAGGAAGTTGTCATTGGTGCGAATTCACAATTACACCCTCAAAACGATGTTTCTCTTAGAGAGGATGTTAAAGATTTCATTGTTATTGGTGGCGAAACAATAATATCGACAAAGGTTATTATAAAGAGGGGAATGAAAATCGATGCTCATTCCGCAATTACTAAGGATGCTGAGATATAGACATGAACCATGATGAATTAGCGATTATTTTTGATTTTGATAATACTTTGATCAAGTCAAACATTAATTTTCCAGCGATGAAAATCAGTATGGCAAGAGCTGCAAAGAAGCATGGGGTTGATTTTGGTAATGAAGAAGACATCCCTCATCGTTTTACCGCTGGAAATATCATTGATCAAGTAGAGGAATTTGATAAAAGAAATGAAACTGAAATAGTTGCTGAGCTTTGGGATATGGTTGAAAAATTCGAGCGTATGGGTATGGAAAATGTTTCTATTGATGATGATGTTTTACAAATGCTCGAATACTTGAAGGAGAAAGGCATATCAACATCGATTTTGACAAACAACGCAAAAAAACCTACTTTAGAAGTTTTAGAGCGATTCAATATCAGTGATTATTTTGATATTGTTATTGCTCGAGAAGATGTTAAGAAGATGAAACCTGATAAGGAAGGTCTTGAAGTCATTGTTCAGAAGCTCAAATTAAACCCAGATAAAGTTATTTTTGTAGGGGATTCTTGGGTGGATGGTGTTGCAGCGGTTAAAGCTAATGTCCGGTTTATTCTTTTCCATAAAAAACTCTTAGATTCAAATAAGTATAACATCAAGATTTGGAAACATGTTCAAACAATGAAAGAATTAGTGGAATTAATAGATGGTGAGTAATATTATCCATTATTTTTTATTCTCTTCTTTTAACCATGTGATATATTTCTGAATGCCTAGTTCTGTTGTAATTACAGGTTTCCATGACAAAACTTTTTCTGCTTTGGATATATCAACTACTGCTTTTTTAACGTCCCCTGCCCAACCTCGTTCTCCTCCGGTATAAGCGTATTTTACTTCTGTTAAGCCTAGTGACTCGACGACAGCATTTGCTACTTCATTAACTGTACATCCTTCAGAGGTTGCAATATTAAATGTCATATGGCCAGTAATGGTGGACTTTAGAGATTGTATGTGTGCTTCTACACAATCACTAATGTACAAATAGGATTTTACTTGTTTGCCATCTCCTAATATTTCAAGGGAAGAGGGATCTTTCTTTAATTTCCAGAAGAAATCATACATAACCCCATGATTCGAGGGCGGACCAAAGATATTTCCTAGTCTTAGAGAGATTGCTTCCAAATTGTGGAGACTTGAAAAACTTGAAATATATTGTTCGCATGCAGCTTTTGAAGCGCCATAATGACTTATAGGTGCAAGTGGTTCGGTCTCAGGTGTTGGGATCACATCTGTTTCTCCATACACTGTCCCTCCAGATGATGCAAAAACAATCTTCGGTACTTCATTCTTTACCATTGCTTGTAGTACATTCAAGGTTCCTAGGACATTAGTATCAAAATCTGTAAAGAGATTATCAATGCTCGCACGAACATCTGGTTTTGCTGCTTCATGAATTACTGCATCAACTCCAGCTAATAATTTCTCAAGAAGTGAAAGATTGGTTATACTTCCAACTGTAAGTTTGCAGATCTTTTCTCCAAGACTATCTTTGATGTATTCCTTTTGTCCGGTTGATAAATCATCTAGAACACTCACAGAATATCCATCAGCAACCAATTTATTCACTAAGTTACTTCCTATAAAACCGCATCCACCTGTAACTAGTATCTTTTCACTCAATTAAAACACCTGAAATCATTGTATTATTCATCTATATTATCTATATCACTAAAGAAAAGATTTTCCATGAAATTAACTTTATTGATGTCAGCTTAACCAAAACCATTTTTAAATCTAATTTCTCACGTATTCTTAATCGGTGGAAAGATAATTGGACAAAGAATTACTTCTTCTTACCTTAAAGCAATCAAAAAATGAGCCTTTCATCTTAGTAGATGAGCTTATCCAAGCTAAAAATGAAAGCAAAGTAGGAACTTTTTTTGAGGAACTTAAATCCAAGGGGTTTAATTTCCAAGTTACCATAGATGATAATTACCAGATTACTCGAGAGCAAAGAGCCAAATTAGCCATACTCGGTTTTATGAATGACATTGATTTTGATAAAATAATTAACGAGCTTATTTGGCAGGAATTTGAATTATTGACTACAATTGTTGGCGGTGAGTTTGGATACATAGCTAAAACTGGTTTGAATTTTTCCACAGAAGATCGAAAGTATCAAATTGATGTTATACTCAAAGCAAACCCATATGTTCTATTTATCGACTGCAAGCATTACGGTGGTACAGGAAAAAAATCGGTTCTCAAAAAAGCAGCTGATGAACAAGTCGCACGAGTAGAAGCTGTTAAGGAGCATTTCGTGGAGTTACAAGAGAAAATTAGCATTAAAGGGTGGAAGAAAATTATCTTTATACCAATGGTTGTAACTTGGTTAGATGATGAAATATTCTTCCATGAATTTGTTCCTGTAGTGCCATTTCCCAAGCTTCGATCTTTCTTCCAGAACTTTTATTTGTATTTTGAGGATATTTTCAAAATTGAAGTTTAATTAGGGAAAAATATATTCTCTAGATACTTATTACATTTAATAAGAGAAATATTAGTGTCATATACACAACATAAGAATTATTAAAGAACAAAAGCAATATCACTATTACTCAAGTCAAATACTAAAGATTCAGATTTGTTAATAACGCTAAAATGAGGTTCAAACATGTCAAACATCCAACCTCCAAATGTTGATGAAATAAAAAGACAATCAGTTGTTCGTTTTCTTGCTGAAATGCAAGATTTAAGACAAAAAATTGAAATCGAATTTTCCTCAAGATTTGATGAACAAAAGAATAATTTTTTGGCTACTTCAAAAGAAAGCTATTCCCCTTCAGAAATTAGTCATATTTTTGATACTATCAAATCATTAGAAAAAGAGTATATGAAGCAAATTCTTACTTCTACTTCTGGTGATGGTAGCAAAATTCTCAGCACAACTCTTAGTAGTGCTTTATCTGGTAATTTAAGTTTTAGTGGGGAAGCCACGCAAAGAATTGCGGAATTAGAGCAGGAAAATACTCGATTGAAAGCTGAGATGATTGAAACTGCTAAGGCTTACGAAGATGAGAAATCTCAAATTGCTGAAAAAGGAGTGGGTCAAATCGGTGAACTAAATCGACTTCAAGAAACAGTCGATGAACAGAAACGAACGATTGAAATGTATGAAAAACAAGTGATGGAGCATGGAGAATCACTTGCTCAACAACGTATAGAAATTGAAGATTTACAAACACAGGTTGGCGATTTTTCACAAGACAAGGATCAAATCCAGCAGCAACTCACCGAAAAAGATGAGCTCATCCAAGAGCATGAAAGAAATACAAATGCTATGAAGGAACAAATGACTTCTATGGAGAAAAGAATTTCACAAATGAAATCAGTTAGTTCCGAGAAATTTGAAGCAGAAACCGGTCGATTGGAAGAGACTCTTAATTTGGAGCGTGAACGTGCTGATGATCTTGAAGTAAGATTTAAGGAAGCAACAACTGCAATTGCAAATTATAGAGAAGCAGTTGAACAAAAAGACGAAGAAATAGACAGACTTCGTAAAACTGTTACAGATACAAGAGCTAGTATTGCTTCTGCTGAATCAGAGAAAGATGGTCAAATCAAGAAACTCCAAGATGATTTGAAAGCTGTTGAACACCAACTAACAGACACCAAAGACACCTTAGATAGATCTGATAAGAAAGTTGGTACTGTTACTCAGGAATTAGAAGGTAAAGAAAAACAAATCGATGAAAAAGACAACGAAATCAGAGATTTGAAGAGTCAACTAACGGATGCTAAAGAAAGTATTTCTTCCGAAAAATCAAGCAAAGAAACCAAATTACAAGATCTTCTTAAAGAGAAGACTGAGAATGAAGCAGAGTTAAATGAGCTAAAGACTGAGATCCGTGATTTGAAAAACACCTTGGATGAGAAAGAGAAAACTATTGCAGAAGTTTCCAAAGCACAAGACGTCATAGATAAAGATCGTGATGCCGTTCAAGAAGAACGCGATAAAATCATGGTTCAATTTGAAAATCTAAAATCAAGAATTAAAGAATTAGAAACTTCAAATGGTGAAAAAGATGCTCTTGTGAAAAACTTGACAAAATCCCTACAAGGTGTACCTAAATTCCGTGTGTTCTTAGCAATACAGGACATTGGTGGGGACATCACTCTACCCGATCTTTCCAAAATTGTCGGGCAAACAAATGATGTTGTAAAACACATTGTCACTGATTTGAAAGATGATGGATTAATTAAAGTTTCAAAGAAAGAGAACAAAACCTATGTTTCAAAGGTATAATTCTCTTCTATCTTTGTTTTTTTCTTTTTTATGTTTAGCTAATTTCATTCTTAAAATAAAGAATAAGTTAAAAAGACCTTATATTGCTTTCTTCATAAAGGGCAGATGAATTCATTGAAAAACATAGTTGATTTAGCGGAAAAGGATGAGACTGAAGATATCGTTGATTTAGAGGCAATAGACGGTAAACTTTCTGAACGGAAGGGAATAGGTTTCAAAACTGTGAAAAACATCTTTACAAAACAAAAGAAGATAGCATTAATTATTGATGCTCCAAACATTCTTCGAAGAATACAAGAAAAACAAATTCGATTAGAAGATATTGAGAAAATCGCTAATAAACTTGGGCAAATTAAGATTGCTAAGGTTATTCTGAATCGTCATGCTCCAAAAACACTTCTGAAAGCAATA
The DNA here is from genome assembly GCA_013166835.1 of Promethearchaeati archaeon. Lineage (GTDB taxonomy): Archaea > Asgardarchaeota > Heimdallarchaeia > JABLTI01 > JABLTI01 > JABLTI01. Next base: position 6,444 of record JABLTI010000102.1, read on the forward strand.
GAAAACAGTGGATATGAACCTATTGTTGCTGCTTCTGATATTTATATTCGAATTGTTATTGAAACCATGGATAGTATTTTCCAAAAAAATATCGATATGATAATAATTGCTAGCAGACATGCTCGATGTGCACCAATTCTTCGGGCAGCAAAGGCGAACGGTTTAGATACTGCAATCATTGGATTCCAACCTGGTTTTAGTGTTGCTGTGAAAAATGCGGCTGATATGGCTTTTCAATTAGAAATTTAATGAATAAAATGGTTTGAATAAACATGAGCCAGAAAATTGTTATTGTTGGTAATGGTCCAGCTGGATTAAGTGCCGCTGGAGCTGCAAGAATTAAAGATAGAACTGCTGAGATAACTGTAATTGACACTAAAGATTACGATACTTTTCATCCCTGTGCTATGCCTTTTGTTATTGGTGGCTATTTACCATCTGTAGACACAATAATTGAAAACTTGAATTATGAAATGAGTAAGATTAAACTTCACAAAGGTTCTATTGTTGAGAAAGTAGATCATAAACAAAAGAAAGCATTTGCTAGAAATAAAACTGACGAAGAAATAATCCTAGATTATGATAAATTAATAATTTGTACTGGATCCTCTATTTTTGTTCCCCCAATTCCAGGTCGAGATCTTGCGAATGTTTTTAGCTTGAAATTTGCAGAAGATGCTGATGCTATTAAGAAAGCTGCGGAAGCAAAAGATGTAAAGAATATTGTTGTAGTTGGTGGAAGTGCCATCGGTATTGAAGTTGCTTCTGAACTTACTCACACAGGGAAAAATGTAACTATTATAGAAATGCAACCTCAACTTATGCCCTTCAAAATTTCCAATGCTTTTGCTACCATTGTTGAGAAAAATCTTGAAGAATCTGGTATTTCAATCAAAACAAAAATGTTAGTCAAAGAAATAACCGGAAAAACAAAGGTTCAATCTGTAGCATATGGTAATGATGAAACCAAGGAAACCATTGAAGCAGAACTTGTTGTTTTAGCGACAGGTGTAAGAGCTAATGTTGACTTGGCAAAAGCAATTGGTTTGAAAATTGATGAAAAATATCATGCAATTGAAGTCAATGAAAAAATGGAAACAAATATTGAGGGAATTTATGCTGCCGGGGATTGTATAGTTACAAATAATTATGGGACACAAACAAAGACTTTAGCTCAACTTGCTGGTCCTGCAACGAGACAAGGTCGAGTAGCAGGTATAAATGCAGCAGGTGGTGTGGCGGTTTATCCTGGAAGTGTTAATTCATTTATTGTTTCTTCAAGAACTTTCTATGTAGGTTTGGTAGGGATAAATGAAGAACAAGCAAAAGAATTAGGCATGGAAGTTATAACTCAAAAATTAACAGCTCCAATTAGACCGCATTATATGCCAACTACTAAAGATATTACTCTTAAATTAATTGCAAATGCAGAAGATGGAAAAATACTTGGTTTGGAAGCTATAGGCGAGGAAAAAGTAGATGTGAATGTAAATTACGTTACTATTGCTATTCAAGCTGGTTTAACCGTATATGATCTAATGAACATCGATTTTTGTTATGCTCCTGCAGTTTCTGAAACCATTTATCCTCTTGTTAAAGTTGCAGATGCCATTATTAGAAAATTAGAACGAAAAAAAGTACATAAATAAAAAAAATATAAGGTAGCTTTCCTAGAAAAGGAAAGCTCATTTTTACGTCACTGAGATGATTTCTAAGCAATAGAATATTTCATTCACTTCTATAACGTTCAATTCCAAAACGTCACCAACTTGTAAGAAAATAACTGTCTGCCATTGTGAAACATTGAGATAGTCTTGAGTGAACCATACAGTTGTATTCTCAGCGAAGGGTATGGAATTTCCATATGGATAATATGTTAAATTACCATAGGCCACATAAATTGTATCTCCATTTTGTTCAAATGAAGTAAAATCAGTTATATTCAACGTTTCCGTTTTATTGTCTACTGTGGGTGTTTCTGTTCCAAGTAATATGAAATAACTGTTCAGTGCTTCATTCAGTACTTCATCTATTGTTTCTGATTCACTTGCTTCCTCGAAGACCGTTTGAACACCACTTGGATCAAAAGGATTAGTTATACAAATTCCACCAAACCTAATATTGCTTAATTGCACTGGTACCACATAGGCATAATCAGTCATATTACTGTAAGTATCTTGTATTGGAAATAGTAATGGTAAGATTGGATAAAAGTCGTGTTCAGTAGTTCCACGCACAAGATCTATTTCAGTAGTACAATGCTTTATTGCATTTAATGTATCAATTGGTTTTGGTTGTAAATCTGCCCAATCAAAGAAAAATATTCCAGAAGCATTTGCCTTGATTGCTCCTCTTAGAAGTTGACTTTCAGATTCAGCTTGTGTAAGCATAATATACTGAGATGTTTCCCCCTTATTTGCATCATAGATTACTCTTACATCATCATACCAAGAAATACCCAATTGTTCAGATGTAGTAAAGAAATATGCAAATTCGTGATCACCTTTCCTATGCCTACCCCACTTATTTATACTATATTCAAGCCAATCTTCAGGATAGCATTGTATACGAGCATAGTCAGGTAATGTCGTGAGATCTTTGTAATCTTCTATGAGATTTCCATCAGAATCAAACTCTAATACTCCTCCGAGTTTTTCTAAATAAGTTGCCATAGCAATATCAGAAGTTTTCTCAACACGCCAACTCTTCGAGATTGAATAAGGAACCAGTAAGCGCATTTCATCATCAGCATTCATAGAAAAGTAGCTGTTATCACCTGCTCGATAATTTGGGTTTATTTTCCAAATGATACGATTCAAAGTTTTTTGTCTGGCAAGATAGTGACCGATTGTAAATGGTTGTTCAACTACAACAATCTCTTTCGTGGGATCAGTTAAATCTACTCCAGCAAAACCAAATATCGTATTTCGTTTCCGTTCAGCATTATCCGTTCCAATCCGCATTGCATCCGTTCCTATGACTCCAATCCACATCAATTCACCATAGATTTTACCAACATGAAGCTCAAGGATCATTGAATTGCTTCCAAAAGGTGAAGATTTTTGTATGATTTCAGCAGCGAGATCACTATCAACAACTCGGAGATTTTCACCTTCAATAATATTGTTAAAAGGTAATTTCTCATCTGGGAATTCAAGAATTGAATCGAAATA
>JABLTI010000227.1 GCA_013166835.1 Promethearchaeati archaeon
GTGCAGATTCCATATACTAAGGTTGCATAAGAAAAGATATCTAATTTTTCTCTCATCTTTCTACCAATAACAAAGTATGCAGCTGCAGAAATCCCACCTACTAGTGCTACGAGATCTCCAATTAAATTCCCAGTGTCATTTGATATGAGGAGATCTGAGAGACCAACAACAATTGCTCCAGTCATAGCTAATAGAATTGCTCCGAATTGTGCCCATGAAACCTTTTCTTTCAAGAAAATTAATGACAAAATCAAAGCAAAAAAAGGCATGAGGTAGACAATTGTCATGGAGCTAGCTATATTTGTTATTTGCAGGGATAGATTCCATGTCGCGAAATGAATTGCCAACATGAACCCTGACAAAGCAAGTAATGGTAAATCTCTTTTAATTTGTACCTTCTTGAATTCCTTTAAATTTCTTGAAACGACTGCACCTATAAACATCCCAATGGTAGCAAATAACAAACGCCAAAAAGCAATTACAAAAGGATCTGCTGGTGTTAGAGCCGGATCAATTAAAACTATGCCTTCTCCAGCATAGCGAATGAGAATTGAAGCAAAAGAAGTCATAACCACAGCGACAGCAATAAGAATGTAAACACGCTTAGGAATGCCACGTTTTTTTTCCTCTACAGATAGATCCTTAACAATTTCTGAATCATCTATAGTTACTTCGTCTTGGTTAGTATCCTTCAAAGCAATCTAAAAACAAAGAACTACATCTTTGTTAAATAAATTCCTCTTTGTATCGTTAATCATTAGCTAATTCTTTGAAAGTACCAGTAATGTCTTTTATGTTATCATTAATTACCGTTGAAAGCTCTTTTGTTCTATCCACAGATATATTTGTTCTCTTAGTAAAGCTCTCGATTTGTCTCAGCATAACTTCTTCTAAATCATCTACAGATTTCAGGAATGCTTCAGCAATTTCATAATTACTCTTATTTGACAATTCGAATTGTTTCCGAGCGAATAATGCTACTTCTCTTTTCACTTTCTGTAATACTCGATCAAAGTCTGTTAGCAATTCTTTAGTTAATCTTTCTGTACTCAGTCCAACTCTGTCACCCATTGCATTTATCTCAGTATCCAAGTCTTTTAAGAATCGACAAGATATGCTTTCACAATTACCAATAGTCCTCAAAGCAGCTTCTTCAGCATCATTCAAATCAGCTTTTAGAGCAGTGTGTAAGTCGGTAACTGCTTGTCCGTAGACTGTACGGTGATCTCTTCCGATATTTCGTAAACCGTCTTTATATTCTTCAATTCTTTTTGCTTCTTTTTCTATTCGGCTAATGACTTCATCTGTAAGTTTTTGTCGAATTTGTTCCAAGCTCTCTGTGTATCGTTCTTCTATGCCTAAAACAGCTTGTTCTCCAATAACCATCACACCTTCTGTTCTTCGTGCTGTTTCTGCAGTAATGTTTCCAACAGTACTATAGATTGCCCCTTCAATTCCAGAGGTTTTAGTTTCCAATTCTTGAACGCTTTTACTAATCTCAACGTCTAATACTTCTCTAAGCTCAGAAGCAGCGTTATTATTGGATTGAATAAGCTCTTCATTAGAAGACTTCAAAGTATCAAGTCTATTGATTAGATCCTCATCCAAAGATTGTGTGAAGGAATTTTTGAATTCATAAACATCTTCGATTTGCTTGTCTTGTAGTATTGTTGTTTTCTGTTTGAATGCATCTAATTGGGTTCTAACAAGACCTGTTAACTCCTGAATGCCACCAAGATTTTCTTCTAATTGCTTATCATTAATAGAATTCAGTTCGATTTCTTGCTTATTAATTTCCGCAGCAGCTTGTCCAAAAATTGTTTCGGATCCTTCCCACAAACTTGTTCGAAGAGATTCAGCGGTAGAATTCACACTAGTAGTTAAATCGTTAATGATTCTTTCAGTGAGATTAATAATAGTTGATCTAGTGTTTCTTTCCTGATCAATGAGTTCAGAAGCATCTCGTGCAACAGATTTTTCAATATCTACAAAACTAATTTGAGTTTTTTTGACACTGCTCTCTCGAGTCTTATCAAAAACTTCCTTCAAAGAAGCGATATCTCTGGAAGTTCGTGAACCACGACGATTAAGAATATTCTCAAGCGACTTTCCAACATCTCTTCTACTCTTTTTGAAGGAGTCTAATTCTTCATTAAAGAATCGTTCAATATTCTTAACTAATTTCTTATAGAGATCATTGTAATCATGTGAGATTTCATCAATTAACTTGAATGAGGGTTCTTTTGTTTCATCAATCAACTTATCTTGTTCTTTCTTAAATTGAACTAGACGATTATTAATTGTTAACCCATCATTTTTCAAAGTAGAACCTACCTCGTCAAGAGAATCTTTGAGAAGATCTGTGACATTGTTTCCAAAATCCTTGAAACTACCAGAAATATCATAGTAGGATTCTTTGATGATTCTTATAAGCTCATCTTCTGAAACTTGACCTTTATTCTCGATTCTTCCTATAATTTCATTTATTTCTCTTGAGAGAACACTCATGTTTTCATTTACCCTTGTATTAACATGCTGGGTGAGAACATTTACACTTTCTCCTCTCCATCTCTCAAGTTTTCGAGTTAAATTATCGACTTCTTTTCTAGTGTTCCTGAGTTCTTT
>JABLTI010000103.1 GCA_013166835.1 Promethearchaeati archaeon
TCCACGTTTTCTTCACTCTACGTTCATACTCTTTTTTCTGATATCTCTTATCGTTTAGCATTTGAATATAAACTTCTCTGCCTTCTCCGGATAACGCATATAATCCTCCGGCATGACAAGTAACAATTTTGTAATTTCTGAATTCTCTCAAAATTGAATTAATTGTTAAAGGACTCAAATCAGTGAGTTCCACAATCTCAAGTTTGTTTATAATTTCATTATCCCCTATAGCTTTCAGGATATCTCTTCTCGCTTGAGAACGAAGTGGATCTCGTTTATATTCAGTCATCTTTCAGCAAGAACCCAGTAGTAGAGGTTTGTTACCCTCTACATTGATTTATTATTTAAAGCTCAGCTTTATTGCAATTTCTATGCTTTAGATGATACCTGGATTAACCTATTTATTTTTTCTTTAAAGCGAAGTCACTTTCATGATTTTTAGGACAAGCTGCGAAGACAATCAATTCATCTTTGGTAAAAATGTCAATTTTTGTTGGTGTCAAAGTATCTGATCCACATTTTGTACATTTGATTTCAACGACTTCTTGTTCCTCTTCCTCCTCTGATTTATCGTCTCCGAAACCTATGATATTATCATCATGACCGTTTTCGCATTTTACGTTCAACACATCGAGACCTAGCATATCATTGTATTCCGACTTTTGTGAGACTATTTTTCCATTGCAAACTTTACATAATAATTCTGGTTTTTTCTTATCTCGTTGTTTTACAACAGATTCCAATGAAATATTACTTATTAGTTCGTCATGTTTTGAACCAAAATTCTCAAGTGTCATCCCATCACTAATGTGAGCTTCATCCATACTTTTCATAATTATGCTTAAGTCCTCAGAATGCTCAGTTATGACTTCTTCAATTAGTTTAGAATATTCAATAACTGCATTCTCTAACCTAGTAGTTATTTGTGAGAGTGTTAGTTTTCCAACAATTGCATCCTTTCCAATAGCTCTTAGGAGTTTTTGGAGGGCCTTCAATGCTGAAGAATTCACTGTAAATTTATTCAAGTTCTTTGCATAATTGGTTATTGCATCACCTGTGTCTTTGGCAAGATTTTTAGCGAATTTATCTAACTCATTCATTGCTTTATTGGCTTGTTTCACAGTTGGTCTATATGATGGTCTTCTGTATTTGGAGATTCTAGCTTCTAGATTTGGATTTATACTTATACCTAATCCTTCAGAGAAATTCTCTTCAAAACCTGCTAATGCATTTGCTGTTTGCACTAAGCTTTCCTTAAGTAAATCTGAAATTTTATTCAATGAAATTGGATCATCCAGATTTACTTTCTCAATATTGATAAGCTCATCATCGGATGGTATTTCAATTGAATCACCTTTCCCAATGATTTTGTTAATATTCTTTATCCTCTTCACAAATTTGGTCTGAGTACCTACAATATCAGATGCCATTTCTTTTAGTAATAAATCAATATTCTTTTTGAAATCAAGTAGTGTTGGAATTGTATTAACAGCATCAACTAGATTATTGGGATTTGAACAGATTTCTTTTGTTTCATTAATTAACTCTAGAATTTTATTGGTACTCTTGCTAGGAGGGATTTGTTTAATATATTCATTTAATTTTGCTTCATAGCTACCATAAGTTGCTTCAAAAGCAAGCACTGCCATTTTAGTTGCATCGCGAAGAATCTTTTCATCATTGATTAGTTTATCGCGCGGGTCAGCCAATACAACATCTGTTGTTTTTAGAAAGAAGTTAACTGCTGAAATAACCTTCTCAGAAGTTTCTTTCATTTTCATATATGAAGTAGCTGCCACTTCTGATTCCAATTTGTAAAGACTTTCTATTTTTGAGACGAACTCACTGATATCTTTCTCAAGTTCAGCTTTAATTTGTTGAATGTATACTTGTCGAGTATCACTTAATCGATCATCAATTTTTCGAATAAACTTTAATGCTTTTGAAAAAGCCTTAAATCCCTCAGTTGGCCAATTATCGATAGCTTTTTCTACTTCTGTACAATTTTCTCCAATATAGTCATCAAAAGCCGGACTTTGTCGATAATTATTGATTCTAGTTATATAACGATTGTAAACATCTTCAAATGCTTTAGAGTGAGCTTTCATTCCTCTAGTAATATAGCTTTGAGCTTTATCGAGTATTTCGTGAATAGTTTCTTGGTAGGCTTGAGTATAGATCATTCTTTCATCGCGACTAACAAGTGCTTTCTTAGTTTTTGTATGAGATCTAATCTCACTTTCCAATAATTCTATTTGATGTTTTATATCTAGAATTTCTTTTTCTATTCGTATAATTGGAAAACCAATTTTGAGTTTAATGTCAATAAGTAAAGCTTCTATTGATTCATTTATCGTTCGCAAAACAAGAGGAATTTCATTTAGAATTTCCATAGCATTTTGCCCGATTTCCTCGGTTTTTTTAGGTAAAACACCAATAAAGGATCTATCAATTCTTTTATCATGCATTTTAATTTGCTGAGTTTCCTCAAGAAGCTTGAGATTTTCTTTGGTTTTTTGAGCAAAACTTTCAAGTTTTTCCCAAGATTGACTCTTTTTTTCCTTTTTTAACTCGGTTATAAAATGAATCATCGCTGGGAACTCTTCATCTTCAAATGCATTTTTATCGCCTAATGTCATGGCGGATAAACGATTGGTTTCCCGTACAATTTCATCCAATTCCCCAAGAATTGTATTCCAATCATCTTTTTCAACAATTTTTTCTTCTGACATTTTTCTTACCTTATATTCAGTAAACAACATTCTTGCTTTATAATTCTCACGGTCAAAGGGTTTTCATTAAAGTTTTTCTAATTATTTGGAAAAGGTATTAATATCTTAGGATTAATCATTAAATAACTACCCGCGTGTAGTATTGTTGGTCCCGGGTGCATTTTATTGTCGACTGGTGAAAAAATTACATGTCAGTCATGTGGAGATAGCGTACCGAAGGGTAAGTTTTGCCCGAAATGTGGTGCGATTCTAGGTGCTTCTGAATTAGACGAAGTAACCGATCAATTGAATCGACTACAGGAAATTAAGACTTTAATCGATGAATTGCGAGTAAAATCAATGGATAAAATATCAATTGAATCTGAAAAGGTTCTTCTTAATTTCAGGGAAGAGTTTCTAATCTTGTTAAAACAAGTTGAGACAAAAGAGAAAAATTTGTCTGAAAAACAACCTACTAAAGACAAGAAGAAACAGAAAACCGATAGTAACCGTATAATTTGCAAGAATTGTGGTGTTGATGTACCAAATGTTCGATTTTGCAAAGAATGTGGTTCACCTTTACATGCTAGTCCACTGACAGAAATTGATAATTCATTAAACAGGATTAATAGATTAATGCAGATTTTTGGTCAATTCCAGAATCTGACGAAAACAGAATTGCCTGATGACTTAGCTGAAACAGTCGGGGCTATTGCTGCATTATTACATCAAATAAGGAATCGTCTCACAGCAAAACGCAATACTCTTGCTAAAACTATGGATGTGGGAACAGCTCCTACAATTGGGGTACAACCAATCCCAACGGGCGTGGCTGTCGAACCATCTCGAGTTGAAGCAGAGCTTGTAGATAAACCACAAACAATGTGGTCACAACTCGAAAAGAACCTACTGAATTATTGGTTCTTCTATCTAGCAATTATACTCTTTAGTGTCGGTATAACAGTTACAATATACTTTGTTGTCGTTGAAGTAACTCATTTTCCTACACGAGTAATAATCATCTACTCAATCGGTGGGGGGATTGTACTTTTAGGTGAAATCTTTGCTCTCCTTACAAAATGGCAACGAAAGAGACAAGAACGTAAGATAACAGATGTTGATTATGAATCAGGTGATACAATAGAAAAAGAAGATGTCAAAAAAATTCAAGAACGAAAACTCCCAATACCTCAACTCGCTAATGCAATAATTTTCATAGGATTTGTTGTATTATTCACTGGAGGACTTTTTGGATATGCTGATATCAATAAAACAACTTTTCTTTTACTCAGCTTTGGTGTTGCCATCATTTCTATAGTGCTTGGGATAATAAACAACTCTGAAATGCTAGTTTTTATTGGTTTCAATGCTTTGATTATTTTTACTGCTGTTGATATTCTCTGGCATGTAGACATGGTTTTAGGTGGAATTGGTAGTCTCTTTGGATTTATTATTCCAATTGTATTAGCTGCACTTGTCGCTATTTTCTTCAAAAAATGGTGGGGTGCATTAGTAACAATGTCTGTAACGCCATTAATGATTTCCATTCCAAGAATAAGTCAGAATGTAGCTTTGGAATTCATCCCAATATTATTAATTCCAATTATGATTCTCCTTGTTATTCGATTCTCTAAAGGCTCAATTGAAATAAATTACAGAAGAAGTCTAGTATTTCTATCGTTAATCATTCCAGGAATTAGTCTAATAGTTTTAGCTATTCCACTTGTTCATTCTGGTACTACAGAAGCTGCTTGGGGACAAATTTATTCCTGGGAAATATTCTTAAGCTGTTTATCATTTCTCGGTGTTTCTTTCTACTATCGATTTATACAAGAAGAATATCTGGGCTTTAAGCGATCGAATTTCGCGATCTGGATTGTTGCACAGATTGCAGTAGGTATAATTTCCGTCTTCAGTATCGGATTTGATTTTGACACACTAACTACTTCACTATACTTTGGATCGTTTTTCATCCTTGGAATTCTGAGTGTGTTGAAAGTATTCAAAAAACATTTCAACGTAGCAACAGCGATTATATCCTTTGCCTTTGCAGAACTGCAAGCAATACTACTGCTTTCAATAGCAAATCCTGCATCAACGGTAAACACAATATTATACTTTGTTTTGGCAATTGCTTTTGCAATTTTAGCTTTCGTAAGTATTTTCATTTCTAAAGTATTCATTGAATCAGGTGCATTATTCATTACTTGGAATATAATATCCGCTCTTAACATAATTCTACTTGGTCTACTTGGAAAAATGCCAAATGAATGGTATGGTTTTGTTGGATTAATATTAACATTAGTGTTGACTTTAGTAGTTAGTATACCATACTTAATCCCACATATTCCGAACTGGCGAGTGTATTCGCTAATTGCAAATCTCGTAACAGCTGTAGTTATCTTCAGTTTCTTAATGGCAGATAGATTAGCAACATTCCCATTCGAAGGTTTGGTTATATTTCTGGTATTTCTAGTACTGAGTGTTTCGCCCTTCATTAATTGGAAACAAAAGGAGGTTGCAGTTCTTGAGTAAATCAGACAAAGAAGTTGTAATGGAAGATGCTGAAAAGAAAACAAGAAAAATCGATTTAACAAAAACTCCCCATCAAATTATAACATTAACACTAATTCACTTGCTATACATTGCTTTTGAGGCATCCAACGCATTTTCACATACTTGGATTTCTGTTCTTATTTATTGTATAATTTCTGCTGGAACAATTGGATTCATTTATTTACAAAAAGAAAATGCAAAATATCTCATACCAATTCCTTTCTTGTCCTTAATTATTGTTGGTGGAATACTAGGGAATTTAGAAGGTACGATAAGTGTAACAGTGATATTTGCTGTTTATTGTGCATTCTACTACACTTTAGTTTTCTTAAGGAAGGATATTACTCAAGCTATAATCACTATTCTATTCTCAGCGATAACCATGTTTGTTCTAACGACATTCATGAAGTTCAATCAAGGATTTGTTGCTACTGGTAAGGAATACAATGTTATCTCCTTTATATGGTTACTTTGGGCTGCAGCGACATCAGCGGTAATTATTAAGAACAAAGAAGAAACAGGATTGAGTATTCTGTATACTATCTTATTAGTAATAATGAGTTCATTAGGTCCTATTATCCGACCGGAAGGAAGCGCTAATACTAATGTGTTCTCACTAATTTGCGCAATTATACTACTGGGAACAGCTGTAACATCAATCATTTTAGCAGTACCAAAGGAGGAATTCAAAGCAGGACGATTCATAGGAAACATAACTATTATCGAAGTTGGATTCGTTATTTTCTCTTATACTTTCAATACCGCGTTTTCTTGGATATCTAACGTATCTACTAAAGCATCCATAGTTAACTATGGTTTACTTTTACCATTAGTCCTTTATACAATGACAATACTAGTAATCAAATATTATCCAAGAGAAAAGGATGATCTATCACTCAGAACTTATTCACTTTTCAAGAATAAAGAATTATTATCAAAAGATATGATCCTCTGGGGCACTTATCTTTCCTTTATTGCCATGTCTCAAGTTATGTTTGTACAAAAATACGAATTAAATTTCTTGAATGGTCTTATCATCTCATTAATCTTCTTTAGTGCAACAATTCCACTAACAGTTCGATTCTCAACAACAAGTTCATTGCTTTTTACTTTCTTATTCTTGGGCTTAACGTTAGGTGAATTTACGACACTTCAATACAGCAATAATTTGATAATACTCATGGCAATTTCCGGGGTAATCGTTATTTTAGCAGTATTCAATGAGTTATTCTTGAAAGGAGAACCCCTGACTACAACATTAACACTTGCTGGTTCGCTGATTCTAATGATTACATCACAACTGTATTTTGCAATTAATTTTGCTACTCAATTTATCTATAGCGAAATTGTGTGGGCGGGAATAGGATTATTCTTATTTACGATGGGACTAATCTTCAACAGACTTTTCTTACGTCGGACTGGATTAATTATTATATTAATGGATGTAGCAAAATCTATTATCGAAGTACTTATGCAATTCTTGGATGAAAAACAATGGAGAATCGGTATAGCATTTATGATTCTTGCAATTGTACTAATGGTTTGCATCTATCTCTTCCGTTGGTCTGAAAAACGCGAAAAATCGCAGCAAGAAATCGAAGTAATTTCTGAATAACCCTACATTAAATGTGGAGATTATCTCTCCCACTTCCTTTTCTTTTTTCTAATTCTTATGAATTATCAAATTAACTGATATCTTCATAGAGGAAGAAACTATTAAAAACGCAGAGTTAGTGAAACTCTAGAAAGAATTAAATATCTTTCATGAACCATAAAAATAAGCAAAAAGAATTGCAGATGAAATATTATAAGCAGGTCGATTCAATTGTCACAAGTTAAAGCCTTCTTCAGCAGAATGTGGGATGCCATAGATTCAAGGATCAGTAAACCACAAGTCAAACGAGAGCACCTTTTACTGTATCTCAGTCTAGCATTGATTGTTCTCGGTTCGTTCATATTAAGAATTCTACCAATATTTTCAACTGATATATTACTGAAAGGGTTAGACCCTTGGGTACAATATCGTAGTGCGGAGTATATATTGGAGAATGGTCTCGGAAATTTCTTGAATTGGTATGATACTACTTCCTGGTACCCTATGGGAAAAGAAATGGGCAAATCATTGTATATTATTATTCCTATTACTGCAGTTATATTCTATAAGATTGCATTGTTATTTGGATTTAGCACATCACTATTGACTGTTTCCTATTTTGTGCCTGCTATCTTTGGAGCTGCTACTATCCTAGTAATTTACAAACTAGGTTCAGTTCTTCACAGTAAAAGAACTGGTGTATTTGCAGCGTTCTTTTTGGCAATGGCTGAAGGTTTCTTAAGTAGAACGATTGTAGGATTCTTTGATAATGAATGTGTAGGAATCTTTCTGATGTTTCTTACATTCTATTTCTTTGTCAAAGCATTAACGAAAGACAGTATAACAAATAGTATTTTAGCTGGCATAAGTTTAGGTGGTTTGAGTCTAACTTGGGGTGCTTATCGGTATGCCTATGATTTACTTGCTGTATATGCAGTTGTCATGATTTTAATGAAAAAATACTCAAGAAGATTGCTGTCGTCTTATTCAATAACAATCTTACTTGGAATAATAATTGGTACATTGATTCCCAGAAATGGCGTAGATTTCATTACTGGAACTGAACAGCTTATTCCCGTATTATTAATAGTTTTAATGCTATTAATCACCTTATACCAAGAGCTACAAAAGAACATTAGTGCAGATAGGCTGAAACGAATTACTAGATATTCTGGATTCGGACTAATTGGTGGGGGTATTATTACTGTTATTGTTTTGTACGCTACAGGAAATATAGCTCCAGTAGCTTTAAAATTCGTTAGAACAATATTCCCAACACTGGCTGAATCACTGCCACTCGTTGAATCAGTAGCTGAAAATCTTACTGCTTCCTGGGCAAATATCTTCTTCAATATCTATATCATGGTCTTTTTACTACCTCTAGGATTCTACTTCTGTGTAAAGAAACCAAATGAGAAAACAATTTTCTTGTTATTAATGGGATTAACAGGTGTATACTTTGGCGGATCTATGGTAAGATTAGCTCTTATTATTACCCCAGCTGCAGCAGTTGTTGCAGGTTATACACTCGATGAGGTCATTCGTCCCTTTGCATTAATATTTCAAGAACGGTTTACCATTTCCAGAAGAAAACGTCGTGCTACAAAACAAATCGGAAGAGAGTTAATAGCTGTAGCGTATACCTTTATTGCTATCACGTTAATGCTCAATGTAATGTTTAGTGTAAATATGGCAGATATGCAATACTACTTTACCCATGAATTAACACCCCGGTTAACATCAAACAATGAACAATTCCTTGCACATGACTATCAAGAGGCCTATGAGTTCCTCAGATTAAATGTTGCTCCATATCAATCAGGAGAAAAACCACCACTAGTAATGAGTTGGTGGGATTATGGATACCAAATACGGGTTCTGGGCAATTGTACTACGCTTGTAGATAATGCTACGATTAACTCGACGCATATTGGTATGATAGGTGCTATGCTAATACATAACGAAACATCGTCAGTCAAAATTATGAAAAAGTATGGTGTTGATTATGTCTTAGTTCTAAGCCCTGGAGTAATTGGAAGTCCAAGTAATGATATTTCAAAATCACGTTGGATGATGCAAATTGCACAAAACTATGCCAATGACAGTTTAGCAGACCTTGGAATTACTTACGAAAACTACTATATTGAAGAAGCAGACGAAGGACAAACACGGGGTTTCCAACCAGCATTCTGGCAATCGGTGGTTTACAAACTCTGTGCTTTCAACCTTTGGGCAGATGGAACTTATGGAGGACAAGCTCAACCTGTTGTACAAACTTGGCGATATGGTGAGTTATCTGATGCTCCTGATGTTGGTTTATCTGATCTTCATAATTTCAAATTAGTCTTCCAATCAAAGTTTGCTACACTTCGAATTTATGAAGTAATTTACTAAAAATGACAATATGAGTAAAAGGAGAAATCCTTTACTCAACTTCTTCTTATTTCACTTAATCTGCTGGCAATTTTTAAAAACAAGTAATTTCACAAACAAATAGGTGAGCAATCATGCCAAATCCAAAGTGTTTAGGATGTTTGAATGAAATTACAGTGAAAGCTGTAGATCTATCAACAACTGACGATGAATTAAGAAAACGGTTGATCAAGGAAATATCCGAATATACGAAAGAACAATTTGATTGCT
>JABLTI010000023.1 GCA_013166835.1 Promethearchaeati archaeon
AAAAAAAAAGAGTCGAAAAGCATGAAGAAAACTTCATGCAGTTCTTATTTTTACAGTTTAATTATATGCCCAATAAAGCGATCGCAGCATTGTTTGCTAGATCTGAGAACACGAAGGGTGCTACTCCAACTACGAGTAATAAAACCACCATCACCACAAGGGGAACAGCGATTTCGACAGGAGTTTCTTTAACATCTTTCAATTGGTCTCCGGGTTCTTTGAACCAGAGTCTTTGTAAGACGAGAAGATAGTAAACTACACTGACGACACTCGAGAGTAGGAATAAGGCTACTCCAACGTAGTACTGTGGATCTCCACTACCGACTGCAGCTACAACCATGTTAAGCTTGCTCCAGAAACCTGGAAGAGGTGGAACACCAGCCAAACTCAACAGTGCGATTGTTAGCGCTCCAACGGTAATAGGCATCTTCTTACCAATTCCTTCTAGTTGATCCAATTCTCTGTTATGGAAACGATACAAGATAGCGCCTGCGCAGAGAAATGCAAGTCCTTTCCCAAGTGCATGAGTAAAGATGTGGAAATAACCACCTTGCACACCAAGTGCAGCAGCATCTGCATTTATGCCAGACATGGACATAGAGAGTCCGAAGAGGATGAAACCAACGTTTAGGATGGTCGAGAATGCCAGCAAACGCTTAATATCGGTTTGCCGTAGAGCCATGAGGTTACCTACAAGCATTGTGACTATTGCTAACCAGAGCAGAACGAAACCAACGGTATTTGTACTTGTGAAGAATGTTGAGAGAGTGTTTGTCAATCCAAACATACCTGTCATGATAACGACACCTGATAGCATAGCACTGATTCCGCTTGGAGCGGCTGGGTGTGCATCAGGGAGCCAAGTGTGCAACGGAATGATAGCTGCTTTTACACCGAAGCCAATTATTAGACAGATAATGATGACAACATGAACTCCTCCAAGTGTGGCTCCACTCAAGAGTGTGCCAATCACTGCAATGTTTAAGGTTCCTGTGATACCATAGAGTAAGCTCATACCAAAGAGTAGAATAACGCTGCCGAAAGCACTCATGAAGAGATACTTTATGCCAGCCTCAATTGGTTCTGGTTCTTCTTTTCTGAATGAAACTAAGACATAGCTTGCAATGCTCATGAATTCCCAGAAGATGAACAAGGTAAGTAGATCACCGGCAACGACCACACCAATCATACCTGCAACTAATAATAGTAAGAGCAAGTAGTATCGGTCTAATCTGTCATCGCGATCCATATACTTGATTGAGTAGATGGAAACTATTGAACCTAATAGAGTGAAGACTAGCATAAACCACCATGTTAGTTGGTCTATTCTAAAGATAGTATAAATTCCTTCACTGTAGTTTGTTCCTGTTATTTGTAAGTAGAGATCTGCTGGGTCTATTCCTAAGGGTGCCATGATTCGTCCATAGAAGGATATGATTAATCCTAGTACTGCTAGGAAGCTGACATTCGCAATTATGGCGTAGAGTAGATTCATCCCTGCTGTTTCTTTCTTAACAAATCTTCCAATTAGACCTATTATGATTGCTCCAGCAATGAGGATGATTATGGGTAGTAAGTATAGTATATTCATTGTCTCTTTAACCTCCTATGTATGTAGCTATGAAGGTCAGCACGCTGTTTGGTAAGATACCAATAACGAAGCTCAAGATTGCTAGGATAACCAATGGTACCCACATGTATGGGCTTGGATCTTTAACATCCTTGAATTCCTCTTTTGGTGGTCCCAAAAAGACGTTCTTCATGAACAGCAAGACATAAGTTGCTGTCAGAGCTGTTGATAGTATTGCAAAAATCATTGCAACGATACCAAGAGCGCCCGAAGTTGGACCTAATTTAGCTAATTCTAATCCACCACCAAAGATAATCCATTCTGACATGAATCCTGATAGCGGTGGCATTCCTGCAAGGCTTAACGCAGCAATGAGCGCCACTATAGCCGTGATAGGCATTTTGAGCCCAAGACCGCCTAGTTTCTTAATATCTCTTCCTTTTTTGTGGCCGATCTGTGTCATAAGTATACCAGCGACCATAAACAAGGATCCTTTCGCGAGTGCATGGCTGACGATGTGGAACATTGAACCTGTAGAACCAAATAATGTGAAGGTTCCTAGACCGAAGAAGATGTAACCCATCTGTGAAATAGATGAAAAGGCAAACAACCTCTTGGTGTCCTTTTGTGCAAGTGCCATGAGTCCTCCGTAGAACATAGTAAAGACTGCGAAACCAATCAATACCCAACGCATCCAGCCACCCATTCCGGGCTCACCAATGATGTTTTGACAGATTCTGAGAATAGCATATGCTGCTGTCTCGATCATGACACCACTGAGTATTGCACTAATGGGAGTTGGTGCTTCACCATGAGTATCTGGTAACCAGGTGTGAATTGGAAAGATTGCCATTTTCACACTGAATCCAAGGATTAAGAGAATAGTTAGTAGTCTAATGATGGTTGATGATGCTGATATTCCTCCTGCAATTAATGTAGCAATATTGAAACTTCCACCAAAGGCCCAGAGACCACCAATTCCTATGAGAATCGCCATCGCTCCAACATGTGTAAAGATGAAGTATTTGAAAGCAATTTTCACTGAATTCGGTTTTGATCCCCATTTTGCTATGATGAAGTATGAGGGTATTAGCATGAGTTCCCAGAAAACATAGAATTGTACCAAGTCTCCTGCGAGAACTACTCCAACCATTCCAGCTATATAGAGTACTAATAGGGCGTAGTATCCACCTTGACTTTCTTCCTTCTTCATGTATCCGAAGCTGTACATTATTGCTGCTAAGGATAGGATGAAGATTATTGCAGCCATTACAAAGCTTAGATTATCAGCGACTAGCGAGAAGCCGATATCTACATTTTTTCCACCGATTGAGAAACTTATCCAGTCCCAACCTAAGAAGACATGCTCACCTGTTGAGAGAACGTCTCCTAGTGTCAAAGCAAAGAATACTGCAGCTGTAAGGGTTAAAATAAAGGCAGACCATTTTGCTGCTTTATCATTCCACTTTCCTAGGAGGAATACAACGATTGGTGCTCCGAGGAGTATTCCCATCGAAATCATTAATGTTGAAGTAAACATTTTGTTCTTTTTCCTCCTATAGTGTGAATAATAATACTGCCAGTAGGACTATTGCTCCTAGTAGCATGTAAATGAAGTTCACTGAAAGTATCCCTGTGTGGGTCTTTCTAAAGACTTCACCCGACTTCATGGTTCCGTCAGCGATGACGTAATTTGCTCCGTCAATCACTTTCAGGTCGAAGTATTCATAACTCAATTCTGCGAATCGTTTGAATTTTCGTAAGCACCTATAAATTGCGATGTTCATGTACCATCTTTTAGCGAAGAAGGTAGTAATTCCATGCATAACTTTGTTTTCTTGAACTTTCTTGGCATCCCATTTTCTAGCTATGTAGAACATATATCCAAACAGGAAACCAGCTCCTAATGCTAAAACAGTAGCTAGGAAGGTCCAGGATCCAAAAGTATGACGTAAGAATTCGCCATAATGTATAGGTGTTTGTTCTGCTGTCCATGATGCTGACGCGAACCAGATATTTCTTGTGAGGAAATTCTCCACTATTGGTGTGAGGAAGCCCATCACAATGGTTCCACCAGCTAATATCCATAATGGAATCCACATTGATTTGCTTGGTTTATGTAAGTGACCACCTTGTTCTTTCTCTGCCTTTTTGACATTATCTGATTTTTCACCGAGGAATGTATATCCAATAAATCTTAGTGTATAGAACAATGTCATAGCAGCTGCGATAGCAGCAACAACTAGGAAGATTATTCCAGCTGGATTATGTTCAACATGCCATAATTCCCAGCATGCTCCAAAGACTGATTCTTTACTGAAGAATCCACCTAATATTGGAATTCCAGAAAGTGATAAGCCTCCTATTAGCATTGGCCAAAAGACTTTGGGCATTTCTTTCCTTATGCCACCCATTTCATCCACGTATTTCGTATGCACCGAATGTATAATTGCTCCTGCTGAAAGGAACAACAACCCTTTGAATACTGCGTGAGATAACATGTGGAATGATCCAGCAAAGTAACCTGTATAACCTTCTCCAGGTCCAATTAATCCACCAGCTCCCAAACCCAGGAACATATACCCGAGTTGTGATATGGTGCTGAAAGCTAGAATCTTCTTCAGTTCCAGGTTTGCCATACCCATTGTCGCTGCCATTAAAGCAGTGAATGCTCCAACTGCTGCTACAACTAGGAAGTAAATCTGTAATGAGTCAATGTGTAAATCATGTAAACCCATGTACCACATTGGAAATGTTCTGCCAACAATGAAGACACCAGCTTTGACCATTGCAGCAGCATGTATTAGTGCTGAAACAGTCGTTGGGCCTGCCATTGCTTCTGGTAACCAGAATTGCAGTGGGAATTGGGCTGATTTACCTATTGCTCCACCAAAGATCAAGATTGCTGTTAGTACTAGCAATCCAGGATTCATTGCAGTCATCCAGGAAGTATTGTTTAAAAGATACATGTAGTTGAAAGTTCCTGCATTGAAGAACAATATCAATATACCAGCCAACATTGCAACATCACCAATTCTTGTTGTGATGAATGCTTTGAGACCAGCATGAGAGTTGTAATCACCCTCTGTTTCTTCTTTTATGGTTATTTCTCGTGGATCTTGCTTACCCTTCTTGTTAAAGAAGTAACCGATCAGAGCGTATGAACAGAAACCAACGATTTCCCAGCCAACAAAGGTTTGGAAGAAGTTGTTTGCCATTACAAGGAAGACCATTCCTCCAATGAATGTCTGCATCAAGAACCAGTATCGGTCAAGATGTTTGTCTCCTTTCATATAGCCTACACCAAAAATCATGATCATTGTTCCTACACCAGTAGCAAAGCAAGCAATCATAACGTTCAGCGGATCGACTAATACACCAAATTCAACTACATAATCTGCGGTTGACCCGAGCATGTTTTTGAGTCCAAAGAACCATTCTGTTTGGAATAATTCTGTACCGGAATTATCTACACCGTAAATATCTACAACTAATAGTATGCTGAAGAGAAATGCGATGAATGAGGTTGCTGTTGCCATCCAATTGCGGACAAAATACATTCCTTTCTTTGCTCCGCCGTCTTTTAGCTTTCCAGCAATGCACCCAATAACTGGAGTGATTAATGCTCCTGCGAGGGGGATAGCCCAGTTCATTATAGCAGCTGAAGGTAATAATAAAGCCATAGTTTTGTATCTCCTAATATTTCAATTGGTTAAGTCTGCGAGAATTCAATGTGGCATGAATCCTATAGGCTTGAATTATCAAGGCTAAGGCAACGCCAGCTACACATCCACCTACACATATGCTGAGAATGACCACAGCATGTGGCAATGGATCGACTACAACACCTGTTGAAAAGATGTTTGAAAACGCGATAAAGTTCAAATGTCCTGCATCAAGCAAGAGCTCGATAGCGATCAAGAATTTGATCATGTTTTGTTTAGTTGTTAACGCATAGATTCCGATAGCAAGTAATGCTACAGAGAATGCTAGAATAATGTATATATTATCAAATGGAATTGCAGACATGTTATCCTTCCTCCTCAACTGCGTCATCGGCACCTTTTTCTTCCAAAATGATGAATTTGTCTGTTTCACACATTTCCTTTCGGAATTCACCACATTGTTCTTCAATACCTTTGACAACTGTTGCTGCTGATTCAGAAGCAACAAATAACATGATGCCCATTATGATAATATCAACACCTTTCGCTTCCCAGAGTAGTACTCCAACTAATCTTCCAACATTTTTGAATGGAGTAGTTGAGTTTGTGATATCTGTAAATTGATATCCATCATCTCTGGAATCATCATCTGTGTCATCTAATCGTAAACCGTTGGTATTCAATGGATCATTGAAGTCCTTTAAACTAAACATTAACAAGCCATAAACTCCAAGAACTAGCACAATGCCAGAAAAGACAATAAGCATATTTCTTACTTTTCTATTCATGATGTGCTTTCCTCCTTAGTGTCTTCAGCCTCGAATAGTTTGTCTAAATCCTCGACTGGTTCACCAGATTCGAAACGCTCAGTTAAAGCTACAGTAGAAATCAACAAAACTGTGACCGCTCCACCGTAGATCATTAGCTGAAATAGAGCAACCCACGGAGCGTTTAGGATCCAGAAGACTCCTGCTAAGGCTATGCTTAAGATTGCAAGTGAGATTGCTGCGTAAATTAAATCACGCAACTCTATTGCAAAAACTGCTGCGATAACCACAACACAGAGTAAAATGATCAATATTATACTATTTGCATCCATATTTTTTTACACATCCTTATTGTGTCACTCGTGTGTCACTCTTAGCTTTGTTCCTCCTTTGCTGCCGCTTCTCTAGCTGTTTTTGCAGTTGCGACTTGCTCATCAGTTTCCTTCGAATAAATGACCATATTTTTCGGATCGAAGGCTGACAATTCGATGTAATCAGTTAGAACTAATGCATCATATCTGCATGCTTCTTCACAGAGACCACAGAAGATACATTCGCCAAGATTAATCACGGGTCTTCTCCCTGTTTTGGTAACTTCTGAAGGAACCATTTCTATCGCAAGTGATGGGCAAGCACGTTCACAAGCTCTGCAACCTGTGCAGGCTACGAGGTCTAAGTAGTGTGCTCCTCTAAGTCCTACTGCTGGTTTGATTCCAGCTTCGAAGGGATAAATGATGGTTGCTTTCTTTTTACTGAAAGCGTTCTTCAATGCTTCCCAAATTATAACTGCGGGTCTTGTCATTTGTCTCGTAATCCTCCTTCACGTCACGAATAGGTTTTCCCATCTGTTCCAGAGGACCCCATCTAACCAAGGGACCCAGAAGAGGGATACGATAATTAATCCAAGACTTACAGGGATTAACCATTTCCATGAAAATTCTAAGAATTGTTCAATTCGTAATCTAGCCATTAAAGCTCTAAAAATTGATAGAACAATAACAATTAGAGTTGTCTTTATTGCAAACATTAAGACATAATATCCGATACGTATAGCAGCTACCCATACTAATCCAGACGGATCAGCTAAAGTTGCACCTGTAGCTAACCAATCAGCAAACGAGGGTATCCACATTTCAACTCCTATGGGACCACCGAGAAATAGTGCGGTTGCGATTCCAGCACCGTAAACCATCTGTAAATCTATAGAGAGACGGAAGAATGCTAGTTTCTTACCGGAATATTCTACTTCCCATCCTCCAACAATTTCTGTTTCAGCTGTTGGAATGTCAAATGGACTGCGTTCTAATTCTGCTTGTGTTGATAACAAGAAGATCAAGAAGAAACAGAACATTGGAAAGCTGAATACTACTGGTCGATGACTTGCGAGTTGCCAATTTACTATTCCTGCGACAGATAATTCTGAAGTTCGTAATGCTACTGCAAACATAGCTAAGAGAATTGGTATCTCATAACTCAATAATTGTGACGCAGCACGCATTGTTCCAGGCATTGCTAATCTATTTGCAGAAAACCATCCAGCTAAGTAAACCAAAACAGCAATAATTGTAGTAATAAATGCAAGTAAGAGTATGTCTCCTTCGAATGAGATTATTCCTCTTGTTCCTACTATTGGCACAAACAATAGTGCTACTAGTGGAAGCGTGAGTGAGAGTACTGCGGTGAATCTCATACCCCATTTATCAGCTGCTGCTGGTTCGATGTCTTCATTAGACAATAGTTTCAAGAAATCTGCTAGTGGTTGCAAAATACCTTTGAATCCAGTATGTAAAGGACCGATTCTGTCTTGCAGGGCTGCATAGAACTTTCTATCAATCCACTCATCAAATAAAGCAATAGATACACAGAATCCTATGCCAGGGAAGAAAAGTATCCCCAATATTGTTAATAACCAAATAACCCATTCTTGCATCATTTCTTCCATCCTTTGTTGTCATACCATTTTTTGCGGTATTTTCTTAGGTGATCCATGTCCCATGTCCAAACTTTTGGTTTTCTTCGGTCATTGTTAACTACTGTTATCATCCTGTCTTCACAACTGAAGCAAGGATCGATTGATGCTAGTGAAATTACTGAGTCTGCTATGTAATCTCCTTTCAACATTTCTGAGACTGAAAGGATGTTTGCGAGTGTTGGAGTTGTGATTTTCAATCGATATGGTTTGTTTGTATCATTTGACCAAAGGTAATGAATCAATTCCCCTCTTGGTGGCTCTGTTCTGGATAGAACTTGTGCTGTAGGTACCTTTCGTGGTGGTTTTGTAAAGATAGGTCCATCGGGTAGGTTTGCTAGTAACCATTTGACGTATTTCACAGCTTCCACTGTCTCAAGTAATCTTACAACAACTCGAGAGAATACATCATTGGTGTCATAAGTTATGACGTTGAAGATATCTCGTAATCCTGTTCCATAAGAGGAATACGGATCGTCCCAGCGAACATCTATTTTTATGCCTGAAGCACGAGCAGTTGGACCAACCGCACATAATTCTTTTGCTTTACTTGGTAATAAAATACCAATGCCTTGAGTTCGCATACGGATTGTATCTTCTTTTAAGCAAATATCGATATATCTTCCTAACCGTTCCATTGTAAGATCCATGTATTTGTTCATAAGATCGATTTGTCTTTGGTTAAGATCTCTTCGAGTTCCACCAATTTCATTGATACCGTAGTTTACTCTGTTGCCTGAAATGTCTTCAAGAATGTCCATAGTTAATTCTCGATCTCTCCATGATAACATAAAGAGGGTATCAAAACCGATTTCATGAGCTGCAACACCTAACCAGAGAATGTGACTGTGAATTCTTTCTAATTCCAGCACGATTGTTCTGATGTATTGGGCTCTTTCTGGAACTTCAAAACCTTCCAATGCAAGAGCTGTTTCTGTTGCGTTTGCTAATGAGACCGAATGGACGTGGCTACAAATTCCACAAACTCTCTCAACTAGAGTGAGATTTGCTGAATAAGTTTTTGTTTCCGCGAGTTTCTCGATTCCTCGATGAACATAACCAATACGTGGGGTTGCATTGACGATCACTTCACCTTCAATCTCTAAGAGAAAGTGGGTGGGTTCTTTCAATGCTGGATGTTGTGGTCCTAAGGGGATTTCCATAGTTTGGGGCATACATGAAGCACATCCAGTTTCTGGAGCTGCGACTTTGACTTTTTTCTTTTCTGCCAAACTATCACCTCATTTCTTAGCCTTAGCTTTTTTGGCTGCTGTTTTGGCTGCTTCTTCCTTTTGTATTTCCAGCAGGAAGTCTTTTCGTAAAGGATGAACATTTTCTGGAAAGTCTTCTGGAAGAACAAGACGATCAAGTCCGGGATGACCTTCAAAAACGATTCCCATCAAGTCGTGTGTTTCACGCTCAAAGAATTGCGCTCCAGGAATGACCGAACTAACAGAAGTTAGCACGGGTTTATCGTGATCTGCACAATCCACACGAAGATTCAATGTTACTGCAGTCTCAGCACCATGTGGAGGAATAATATCGAAATGATAAACACAAGCGATAACTCCATCTGGTGTATCTACACCGGAAATAGCTATCATGTGCCAAGCATTCCATTCTTCCATTGCGAAAGCAAAAATCTCTCTTTGGTCTGGGTCTGCTACTTTAGCATGAATTCTTCTGGGGTTTTGAATCTCAGCCTCGAGAATCTTATCTCCAAATTTACTCTTCAGTGTGTCAATTACCTTTTGTTCTCTTTTCAGGTCACTCATTTACCAAGCACAGCCTCCATATCTTTCTTGTATTTCCCAATATCGATCTCCTTTGGATCGATTATAGGAGTTTCCAAGCCTTGAAGCTTAGCTAATAATTGAGCGATGCCGAAAATTATCGCCTCGGGCTTAGGAGGACACCCAGGGATATAGACATCAACCGGAACTACGGTATCAATTCCTAAACAAGGAATATATGAATGTCTAAAAATTCCACCAGAACAAGCGCAAGCGCCAATAGCGACTACGAATTTGGGATCTGGGGTCTGCTCCCATAAAAGCTTAAGACGATCTTTCATTTGTTGGGTTGCGGGTCCTGTCACCACCAAGACATCTGCATGTCTCGGGCTACCTTGTATCAAAATGCCAAATCGTTCCACATCATAGCGCGGAGTCAAAACATCGACTACTTCGATGTCACATCCGTTACAACCGCCGGTATTTACATGTATGATCCAGGGTGAATGAACTCGTGCCCAATTGACTATCTTCTTCAGAACCATGTTTTTTCTTCACCTTCTGAGTGATATCACTCCAATTAATCCTATCCCAGCGAATATTGCTGCAATAGCACTAAATTCAGGGGCAAATCCCTGATTTATTATGACCATAGCGGTTGCGATGATAAATGCTAAAATGTCAAAAATTGTAAAATAAATGGCAAAGATGAAAGCGTTGGGGTAGAATTGTTGTTGGCCTCCTTCAATGTCTTCTCCGCAAGCGTAGCTTTTGAGTTTTTCTTTGCTCGGATTATGGGGAGCCATCCGTTTTCCAAGCCAGTAGAGTAGTAGCACGGCGAGTAGGACTAACACTAATGCTATCCAAAGTATATTCTGTCCAATCTCAAATGTCATTTGCATCGCCTTTAAAATTTGAATTGACTAGTCTTTCTCTAGATAATTAAGTAAGCATTAAAACCTTTCTGCCTATTTTACTTTTTCGCCCTTAGTTTCTATAGTGTACTTTTCTTGCTGTTTTACTGGAGTTTTTTTCTCTTTTTTTTATTTGTTGTACCAAATCATAAGAAGATTTTTTAAAATTAATTTTTATTTGGTAGCATTTATTTCGTTTAAAGAGCATTCTGGTCTTTGATTAAAATGGCTAAAAAGAAGAAGATGACTGTTTCCCCTGATTTTACTTTAAATGATGATTTTGAACCTTTTAATGAGTACGATAGTATTTTTGGTAGAATCAAATGGGATAAGGAATTGAAAACGTATAAGAAATTCATGTATGATAAAGTTACAGAAATTTTAGATGAAGATCAAATTGGGTACACTCAGATCGATCATGCTTTAGCTATTGCTTCTTGGACTGTTCATGATTACTTCAGAAATGCATTTTCTTGGGATAAATTAGGACAATCTCCTGCCAATATTATGCCTCGTGCTGAACCGGAGAAATATAAGGTGAACGAAAGTAATATCGAAAGAATTACTAAAACCATTAAAGCTGTTACTAAATCCTTTGGAGCTGATTTGGTTGGTATTGCTCCATACAATCCTAATTGGGTGTACACTGAGGATAGAATGGGAACTCCTATTGAAATGACTGAAGGAATGACCTCTGTAATTGCCATTGGAACGGTTATGGATATCGATGCTATCAGCACTTCCCCTTCCATGACTCAAGGATTCGCAAGCGGTATGGGTTATTCAATGATGGCTTTTATTGCATCCTCTCTTGCAGAATTTATTCGACTGTTAGGATTCAATGCAGTTCCAACCGGGAATGATACCGGACCATCTATTCCTATCGCTGTTGAAGCAGGTTTAGGACAAGTTGGTCGCAATGGATTATTAACAACAAAGGATCATGGTGCTCGAGTAAGATTATGTAAAGTATTCACAGATATTCCACTTCAATATGACGAGAAAGTGGATTTTGGTTTGACTGATTTTTGTAGAAGATGCAAAAGATGTGCAGAAGCATGTGAAAACGAAGCTATTTCTTTTGACAATGAACCCTCATTTAAAATTCATAGTAAATCAAATACTAAAGGAATTTATCGCTGGGCTGTTAATGTCGATAAATGTTATGATTTCTGGGTTGACAATGGAGGAGAGTGTTCTACTTGCATTGCTGTTTGTCCATATAATCTTCGAGACGGTAAAATGTACATGGATCCAGCAGATTACTGGGAGAAAAGACTTGCGGAGCAATGAAAAGGAAAAATTGGTGAAGTACTATGAATGCAAAGAATCTCAAACAAATTGAAGAAGAATTGTTTAATTTAATGCAAAGTGAAATTAGTGAGACCAAATTTCTTGTAGATGCTTTTGTTCACGAGCACCCGTATGAAGTTGGCAAAATTCTTCTCACTCGAGTAAAAGAAGAATCTTTCGTACAAAATCTCTTCTTCTTTCCAGTTATTTTCCAACAAGTTCTCCCACATATTGATGATGAATTCTATCTCCCTACATTAATCGAGATTGTGAAGCACAAAAAAATCGACCCAAGAATTAGATTGCAAACATCTCGACTTTTAGGTTGGAGAAAGGAAGAAGCAAAAGAAGCTATTCCATATCTTTTACCCTTTATCAAAGGGAGAAGTGATCTAAATCAAATTACAGCCATCGCTTTAGCTGAAATTGGTTATGAAAAATTCGAAGAATTAATTCCAACTCTACTTGTTGCTATGGAGATAGGATTGACTTATCTAACCCGAATGAATGCTGCAAGAATGTTAAATGAGAAGAAAGAATATCAAGACAAAGTACTTCCACATTTAATTACAGCATTAGAGAAAGACAGTGATTACAGATTTAGACAAAAAATAGCTCGGTATTTCGGAGAAATAAACAAACCATCAACTAAGAAAGCATTGATTAAAGCAAACAAATCTGATAAGCATCCAATTGTTAGATCTGTTGCCAAAACTTCTCTAGATGATTTAGCCAAGCTTTGAATGTTTTCTCAATCCTTTTTCTTTTGGTACTTTAAAAGGAAAAAACTCAAGTGGATATTTGTGTGGCAAACACACTGTAGACAGTTTGAGAAATTTAATAGTTGATGATATCTTGATTTCAATCGTCATTCCAGTATTTAATGAAGAAGATAATGTAGTTCCATTATTTCATTCAATTAGAGATGTTATGACTAACATAAACAGGGATTTTGAAGTCATCTTTGTGGATGATGGCTCAACAGATAAAACATTACCAAATCTAAGAGTAGTCTTAGATAATGGAGTAGAAAAGGATACTCTAAGAATTATAGAACTGCAGAGGAATTTTGGGCAAACACCTGCACTCTTGGCGGGGTTAGCTAATATTAAAGGAGAACTAGTTGTTACAATGGATGGAGATCTCCAAAACGACCCACAAGACATTCCAGCAATGCTTGATGCGTTAACTGAGGAATATAATGTCATTTGCGGTTGGAGGAAGAACAGGAAAGATAATGCTTTCAAAAAACTCCCTTCGAAATTTAACAATTTTCTGAATAGAAAATTGAACAATGTCTTTATTCATGATTCTGGTTGTACGCTTCGTGTGTATCGCAGAGATGCCATCAAGCACATACAATTATTTGCAGAAGGACATCGCTATATTCCTGCTATTTTAGCACAGCAAGGATTTCGACTAGGGGAAGTAATTACCAACCATCGTCCAAGAACGAATGGTAAAACAAAATATGGTTTCAAGCGACTCTTCAGAGGGTTTATTGACCTTTTCACTTTGAATGCCATCAACAAATGGGGGAAGAAACCCATTCATCTCTTCAGTCGCTGGGCTGGCTTTTTCACAATAGTAAGCTTTCTCACATTTTGTTGGGCAATCTTAGAACGAGTAGCTTTTCATAGATTTTGGAGTGTATATACAGAAGCGGTAAGCATACGATCAAATCCAATATTCATCATTAGTTTCTCTTTGTTATTATTCAGTACATTGATATTATTCATTGGATTTGTTACAGAACTACTATTACGTAACAATTTCGATAGTCACAATTCCTACAAAATAAAGAAGGAATGGAGTTAGAAATCAATCAAGAACTCGCACTTAGAGCCACCTCTAAGAACAGATTCAATTAATTTCACAGCAACATCCTTGTTGAATAAAATCTCTAAGTTCTTCTTTAACCAACCTATAGAACAATCGCATTGTACTTCCGATTTATGTAAACCGTATCCAACAATTGGACAGAAACAACGCTCATAAGTTACCTTTAATTTTCCTTCGTCAACAATTTCCCAAGTTGTTCCTTTGAGTTTTTCATTAAGCATGTTCATTAATTCTTTTGGGTCATTGGTTTTTGTTTTGATTTCTTTGAAGAGCTCTGTTGCATGTGCTTTCGCACAGAAAGTTCCTGTTTCTTTGAAAATTTTCAATCTTGTTTCTTCATCAAGATTTTTGTCTATACTTTCCATTAGTGTTTTGAGCCAACCTGCAAGAAAACCTTTTGAGAAATCTTCTAAGTCTGTCATATTCTAATCTACAATACAAAGTATAAACTGTGCTACAATAAAAAAATTGTTAAAAATAGGAAAAAAAGGAATTTGTGGTTAAATTAACCAACAAATACTTCTTCAATGATTTTTAATGCCCAATCAATTTGTTCTTTAGTTATTACTAATGGTGGAGCAAAACGAATAGTTGTTGAATGAGTTTCTTTTGCAAGAATACCCTTGTCTTTCATGCCTTCTGTATATGGTCGTGCTTTACCGTCTAGCTCAATAGCGATAAGCAATCCTTTCCCTCGAACATCAATAATTGGTATTTTGGTTTTCTTAGCTGCGATTTTCCTTAAACCTGCCAAAAAGTATTCGCCCATTTCAGCTGAACGATCAGCTAGTTTATCACCAACAATTAAATCGAGTGCTTTCATAGCAACAGCCGAACCTAGAGGATTACCACCGAAAGTTGAACCATGAACACCCGGAACAATGACATCTGGACCGATGATTTCTGTTGTGGTTACTACAGCAGAAACTGGGTAAACACCCCCACCAAGTGCTTTTCCAAGCAAGTACATATCTGGTTGGACATTCTCATGATCACAAGCAAAAAGTTTGCCAGTTCGTCCTAAACCAGTTTGGATCTCATCTGCAATCATTAACACATTGTATTTTGTACAAATTTCTCGAGCTTTCTTGAGGAATCCTTTGCTAGGAACAATGACTCCTGCTTCTCCTTGCATTGGTTCAAATAGGAACCCAGCAACGTTCTCAGGACCCAACTCCAAAATTCTATTCTCAAGTTCTTCAGCATCCCCATACGTTATAGTAACAAATCCAGGAGTATATGGACCAAAATTACCGAAATATCGTCCATGGCTGATATCAGTGCTGAAACCAACAATGGTTATTGTTCTTCCATGGAAGTTGTCTTTACAGACAATGATTTTTGCTTGGTCTTTTGGAATTTTCTTCTTTATATAACCCCAGGCTCTAGCGACTTTCAAACCTGTTTCAACAGCTTCTGCTCCAGTATTCATTGGGAGAGCCATAACGCCAGTTTTCTTTGGGTCATTCACATGTGGTTTCATGACATCACAGAGTTGCTTTAAGAACGGACCCATTTTGTCGTTGTAAAATGCTCGAGATGTTAATGTAACTTTATCTGCTTGATCTTTTAGTGCTTTAATTATTTCAGGATGACGATGTCCTGTGTTATGACTGGAGTATGCTGATAAGCAGTCTAAGTATTTCTTCCCTTCTGGATCATAAACCCATACGCCCTCTGCTTTTGAAATAACCACTGAAATTGGGTGGTAATTATGGGCCCCATAGGTTGTATCCATTTCCATGAGTTCTTTTGAACTTGGCATAATAATCAAATCCTAGTTTTTAATTACGAAATTTTTTTATTTTGTTGCATAAACACAAATTCCTCTTGTTAATAAAATTGTTGGAGAAGTTGATTTTCTGTTTAATCAACTAAAATTTTCACTTTTTCTTGCTTTTATTGTAAGCAATTATTGAAATGAATTCAAAAGCAATGTTTGCTGCTAAAAGAGCTGTTATCTCTCCGGCATCAAATGATGGCAAAACTTCGACTATATCAAATCCAATATAATTGAGGTCTTTTAATCCTCTAATTATTTTCATAGCTTCACCACTTGTTACTCCTCCGACTTCTGGTGTTCCAGTTCCTGGTGCAAATGCTGGATCAACAAAATCAATGTCGAAGGAAAGAAAGACCTTTGCATCACCAACTCTTTCTATTATATGTTGAATTAGTTTTTCAATACCCATTTCTTGGATGGTTTCCATTGTAATGACATCAAATCCCATGGATTTTGGAATCTCGAGGTGTTTATCAGAATAAGTTGAACCTCGCAAACCTACTTGGATGGAATGTTCTAGTAAAAGTAATTTTTCTTCTACTGCTCTAGCAAAGGGTGTTCCATGATTATATGGTAAACCAAAATATTCATCTGATGTATCGCTATGTGCATCGAAATGCAAGAGTGCTACTGGTCCATGCTTTTTATTGATAGCTCTTAGAATTGGTAGGGTTATAGCATGATCACCACCAAGTAGAATAGGAGTAACTCCAGCATCAACAATTGAAAGAAGACTTTCCTCAATTCGTTTATAAGTTTCCTCAATATAGCCTGGAACAACAGGTAAATCACCAAAGTCAATACCAGATAGATATTCATACGGACTGATATTCAATATTGGATTATGGTGACGTAATAACGCTGATACTTTCCTAATAGCTGCAGGTCCTTCTCTTTGTCCGGTTCTAAACGAAGCTCCAGCATCTGATGGAATTCCAATTACAGCAAAATCAACATTCTCAGTTGTTTGTTTGTGAGGTAATCGCATAAATGTTTTAACGCCTGAGAATCTTGGAGATTTTAGTGGATCTTTTGGTTTGTATTTGTTCAATCAAAACACCAGTTTATCTAAATTGCTAGTTAGCAATAATCTCTTGAGCTTATAACAATAAAACAATTTCTAGCAGATATTAACTATCTTTTTATAATAAAAATGAAACAGATGTTAAATGCGTATGGTGTTTGAGCTAATGCAAGAGCTAATTGATAGTATTCCAGAAAAACCAGGTGTCTATTTTTTCTTTGGTCCTGAAGATGAGATACTATACATTGGCAAATCAGTTAATCTTAAGAAACGTATAACTGATCATTTCAGAAAAGGAACTGATAAAATTTTCAAGAAAATTGAACGAGAGAGAAGGGGAAGTATTCCTCTTCCAAGATTTACTTGGGATTACACACAGAAGCATTTGGATAAAATTCCATCAATGGTCTATAACAAAGAAAGGAAGAAGAAAAACAGGATTATCAATACAACAAAACAAGTCAAGTATATCGTTACTAAAAATGATGATGAAGCATTCACACTAGAAGGATGCTTAATTTCTGCTTTTCGACCATCAATTAATAGGAGTCATTGGAAATATCCATTTATTGAAATTACCCTTAGTGAAGATGTTCCGAGAGTACTTACAAGTTATCAAATTCTTTTGCCTAAAAGCTACATCTTTGGACCATTTAATGTTGGATCAAATATTGATTTAGCAATTGATGGTTTTTTGAGAGTTATTCCCATTTGTAACAATGAAAATCCAATAAAGCTGAATGGTAAATCTTATCCTTCATGTTTGAAGGAAAAACTCCAATATTGTTTAGCTCCTTGTAAAAACAGTGTCTTTGATCTGAAAAAATATCTTGAACTAATTAATGAGTTCATCAGTGAGTTGGAAAATAAAGGGACTGGAGTCATACAAAAACTTACGAAATTAATGAAGGAAGAAACCGAGAAAGAGAATTTCGAAGGGGCAGCAGTTCTTAGAGATCGTATACAAGCAATTGAAACATTATTTCATCAGAAAGCAATGCCAACTATGCTGGAAAAGTATTATTCTGAAATCCAAGAAATAATGAGTAAAGATACTAAACACATGGAAATTATCGATAAAATACTAGCTAAAATCAATATACTGAACTAAATCCATGAAATCGGAATTTTTTTATAAAGTAAAATATGAAGAGAACCATCAATAAAAATATAAATCCTTTTCAATCGCAATCGTTATGTAATTAGAGAGATGTGACTGAACATATCACTCTAGTAAACAGTAAGGAGCAAATATAATTGGCAAAATTTCAATTAAACATTGGCGACCCTAAATCTGGTAAAAGCTTCAAAACCGTTATAGAAGGTGGAAAAGCTACTTTACTTATTGGTAAAAAAATTAGTGAAGAAATTGAGGGTGGGCCACTTGGTTTCCCAGGCTACATTTTCAAAATCACTGGTGGAAGTGATAAAGATGGTTTTCCTATGAAAAGCAATCTTGAAGGTCCTATTCGTAAAAGGATCCTCACCACTAGCGGTCAAGGTTTTAGAATCAAAGAACACGGACTCAGAAAGAGGAAATTAGTAAGGGGAAATACTATTAGTGATGACATCTATCAAGTGAATATTAGAATCGTTGAAATGGGTAAGAAGAAGATAGATGAATTAATTACCACAGGATAATAATAACTGGAGAATAGAATCGTTTTGAGTAAAGAAATCACTTCCAAACCAAAAGAAGAGTCAAAAACAGAAACTACTGTTAGTGAGAGCGAAAAAGCTACTCCCGCTAGTAGTGTCAAAGAGGTTAAAGAAACTGAACCAAAGACCACTGAAGAATCCAAAATAAAGAAAGCAAAAGTCACTAAAACCTCTAAAGTTAAAATCTCTAAAAAAGAAGTGGAAGTAGACCCAGACGCCTATTCTACTGGGAAACAAGCAGAAGTCAATATCGGAACTATTGGTCATGTTGATCATGGAAAATCAACACTCGTGAAAGCCTTAACAGGCATTTTTCCTGACACTCATTCTGAAGAGCTAAAACGAGGAATTACTATTCGATTAGGATATGCTGATACTGATATCCGATATTGTTCCAAATGTCCTGAAGACAGCAGATGGACAACTGAAGCTATTTGTCCAAAATGTAAAGCTGAAACCAAAGTAAAACGCAGGATTTCTTTTGTTGATGCACCCGGTCACGAAGTCTTGATGGCAACCTTATTGACAGGTGCTGCAATTTTTGATGGAGCGATTTTGGTTATCGCTGCCAATGAGAAATGTCCACAAGCCCAAACTCGAGAACATCTAGCTGCTATGGATGCAGTTGGAATTACTAATATTATTATTGTTCAAAACAAAGTTGAACTTGTTACAGAAGCTGAAGCTACGAAGAGCTATAATGATATCAAAGCTTTCGTAAAAGGAACAGTTGCAGAGGGAGCACCAATTATTCCAATGAGTGCCGTTCATGGTGCGAACTTGGATATTTTAGTTAAAACAATTGAAGATGTTGTTAAAACTCCAAAAAGAGATGAAAAAGTTGAACCTCGAATGTTTGTTGCTCGATCTTTTGAAGTTAATAAACCGGGAACAGCCCCTAGAGATCTCTTAGGGGGAGTACTTGGAGGATCTATTATCCAAGGTGTTTTGAAAGAAGGGGATGACATCGAAATTGTTCCTGGAACAAGAATTAACAAACAATACATTCCTGTGAAAACTAAAATTACAAGTATTCATGCAGGAACTCTTGGTAAAGTCAAAGAAGCGAAACCAGGAGGTTTAATGTCTATACGCACAGAAATTGATCCTGCTTACACTCGTTCTGATAGTTTAGTTGGAAATATTATTGGTAATCCGAGTAAACTTCCACCGGTATTAGATGAATTGAGTTTGAAAGTTAAACTAATGGATTATGTTGTTGGGTTGGAGGAAAGAACTAAAGTAAAGAGTTTAGCAGTAGGTGAGCAACTTATGCTCAATGTTTGGACTGCTATTACTTTAGGAGTTATTACCAGTATTGGGAAAGGTAATGTAGCTGTTGTAAAACTTGCTAGACCCGTCTCTGCTGAGAAAAATACTCGAGTAGCGGTTTCAAGACGTATTGCAAATCGTTTTAGACTCATTGGTTTTGGAATTACTCAATGAGTGATTTTTTTATGGGGAGGTAATAATTTGACCCTTTATGTTGTGCTAGATACAAATATTCTTTTGTTAGCTTCTGAAGGAAAGTTTAATGTTACTAGGGAGATTGAAAGAATTGTTCCCCAGAAACATGAAGTAGTTTATCTCTCGGCATGCTTGAAAGAACTAGAATTTCTAGCTGAAAAACCAAAAATGTCTCGTAAAATCCTTTTTGCTAAGAAACTACTTGAGTCTTTACAGATAGTTGAATTTGATCTAACTGAGGACATAACAATTGATGATAAGATTGTTCAATACGCCATTGAAAATAAATCTCAATGCGTGATTGTTACAAATGACAATGAATTGAAAAAGCGTTTACTAGAACATAGCATTGCTGTTATTTTTATTCGATCAAAAAGTCATTTAGAACTTGTCGGAACATTACCAACTTAATGGTAAAGATTAATCGGTTCTTTGCCAAGAAGCTTTTAATGCAATTACCTCATCTAGGATTGTTTTCGCAGATTTTTCCATGATTATCACTTCAACCCCTGCTTGCTTCAATAAGTCTATTCCTTCGGTATCCGAATAATGCCCTGAGAGAACCACTCGTTTTATCATCGAATTAATAATCATTTTCGCACAGATTTTGCATGGGAAACCAGTAACATAAATAGTACCATTTTTAGTAGATTCTCCGTGTATTGCACATTGGATTATTGCGTTTTGTTCACTATGGACACCTCTACAAATTTCGTGTTGTGTACCACTCGGAATCCCAAGATCATCTCTTAAACAACCAATTTCAATGCAATGAGGCATATCTTTAGGCGCACCATTATAACCAGTAGATATGACATGATTATTTTGAACGATCACAGCACCAAACTGTCTTCGTAGACAAGTAGATCTGGTTGATACTAGTTCAGCCATAGCTGTGAAATATTCGTCAACAGTGGGCCTTTTACGAACTGATTTTTTGTCTTTCTTTGATTGATTTTTTTTCTCTGACAATTTAGTAACCTCATTTTTATACTATAAAAGAGCAAACTAATTTTAAGTGTAATGTTATAGTGTATAATAATATTTTCTGGGGAATTCAAAATGGCCTTTAATAAAGAATTTCTGAAGCATTTTATTGATAAAAGAAATGATCTAGACTGGTTTACTAATTATTATAGAAGTACACCTGGTTCTTTTAATTATGAGATAATCTCAAAATGTATACAGAAATACCTCCCACCAGAAGACAGCTTGATACTAGATATTAGTTTGGATCCAGGTATTTTCTCAGAAATAATTGCTCAAGCTAATAGACGATTGGTCATTGCAGATATCTCCGAGGAACAAATAAAAACTACTCGAGAGAAATTTGAAAATCTGGGAATAAACTCACAAATAGATCAATTTGCGATTGTTGATGACGTTTATGATTTAAGTCATTTCCAAAGCAATTCTTTTGATATGACAATGAGTCTCTTCAGTACATTATCATATACTTGTGAAAAAAGAAACAAATTCTTCAATGAAATAGTTCGGATTACCAAAATTGGAGCTCCCATACTATTTACTGTTAAAAATAAGATTGCTTTCCTTCGTTCCCTTGTTAGAGAAAATAAAATTGAAAAACTTGTCTCGACAACAAAGTCTGGTATTTGGGAGATGCTTGATACCCATTATAAGCAATTTGAAGAATTCCCTGATGAACCTGCTTATTATGCATTTACAAGTAAAGAACTCATAGGGTTCTTAGAGAAATATGACTGTGAAATTCTCGAAATGTTTGCAGTAAATAGTCTTAATTTGAAGGATTCCAAAGTAATGTCGAAACTCCGTGAAAACGAAGAAGCTTGGAATAATTTGTTGGAAATGGAAAAGAGAATATCAAGTGATATTGGTTTAATTGATTCTGGTGAGGAAATTCTGGTAGTTGTTAGAAAAAAAGTGATCTAGTTATTTTTGTTTTAATCGTTTCTTTATATTTGTAAGAACAGAATATGGAATTGCCACACACCCAATCATTGTTCCGTTATTGATTTCTCCATGACAATCACTTCCACCACTTTCTAATAAATCATATTTTTTCGCTAATGCTTGTAATTTATCAATATCTTCATGAGAATGTGCTGGATAATAAATTTCTAAGCCTACTAAACCAGCTTCTTTTAATTCCTGTATTAATCTCTCTAATTCTATTTTCTCTGAAATATGACATGGGTGAGCTAATATTGGGATAGCTCCTATGTTATTAAGAAATGATACAGCTTCAATTGGAGTTAATTTATATCTTGGAATATAGGCTGGTTTTCCTCGGTTAAGATATTTCTCAAATGCTTCATCTATTGTTAGAATAATTCCCTTTGCAATCATCACTTCTGCTATATGCGGACGACCAATAAAACCACTTGCGATATTTTTTACATCATTAAAATCGATTTTCGGACCAATATCTAAAGAATTGATTTTTTCGATAATTTTCTTTGCTCTTATTTCTCTAGCATTTTGTATTTCATGTGTTAGTTTCAATAATTCTTTGTTATGATAATCCACAAATAGACCTACAATGTGAATGCTTACAGAATTTATTTCCGTACTGAATTCTATGCCAGGTATTACTTCTATAGGTTCGTTTTCCGCTACCTCTAATGCTTCTTTAATTCCTCCAACAGTGTCATGATCTGTTATAGCTATTGCTTTCAATTTTAATTCTAAAGCAATTTTAACAACTTGATTTGGAGAAAACGTTCCATCTGATGCTGTTGTGTGAAGATGTAAATCTATAAATGATTGGTTATCATTCGTAGAATCTAAATTGTTTTTTGGCATAATATCTGACCTACAATTATCTAGTCAAGAATGTCTTCAACAACTGCTGCAGCGATTACTCTACCTTTCTTCCTAAGGATAACTCTACCCAATTTGGGAATATCACTTTGTTTTTCAGCTACGATTGGATTTTTGGTTTGTAGTATTACACTCGCTACTTCCTCTGTGAAAACCATAATTGGTTTTCCATCGATGTCTCGGGGAGTATTCTTATATTTACTATTCTTCAAGTGAACTTTTTCAATTGATTCTATTTCAGCTTCAACATGATTTGATCCTACATGTAGAATCAAGATATTTCCTAAAACGAGTGGTTGTACACCAAGATAAAGTAAACGAACTTTCATTCTTGGTTTTGAGGATGGAATTTGTTTATCAAGACCAATTACGGCGCCTCTTAACAAGTCTTCCTCGGCTTCACCCTTCAATAAGAAATTAATATCCATACCAGAACTTGCAGTAGAAATCTCTTCTTCATCATCCCAGAGGGTTTTCACAGTAGCTTTTCGAATTCCAGGTGCAACTACAACTCGATCATTAACCTTGATTTTACCACTTATTATACGTCCATAGCCCACAAGACCTATACCAGGTTCTTGATAGGCATCATAGACAACTAAGCGAAGTTCTTTATCTGAAAGATCTTCTGGAACGCTAATTTTAGCAATTGCTTCTTTCAATGTCGGACCTTTATACCAAGGAATTTTCTCGCTATGAGTTATGAAATTGTCTCCTTCTAATCCACTAATTGGGATAAAGGGAATTTTATCTATCATTTTTATCCAAGGGCTTTGTATTTTCTTCAAAAAATCCACTAGAATTTGTTTGCATTCTTTGAATCTTTCTTCAGAATATTTTGCATTATCCATTTTATTAACGACTACAATAACATCTTTGATTCCGAGAACTGAAGCTATTAGTGTATGTTCAAGAGTTTGACCAGAAGGAGTTAGTTCATCACCAGCTTCTAATCCTGCTTCAATTTCACCTTTACCTGCACTAATAACAAGAATACAGGCATCTGCAGTGCTTAATCCAGCTATGGTGTGTTTTGTAAAATCTCTGTGACCAGGATTATCAATTAAAACAAAATCGCGATTATCAATTTCAAAACGTCGAAATGCTATGTCCATAGTTTTTCCTTTTTCCTTTTCTTCTTGGAACGCATCCAAAATATACGCCCATTTCCAAGAGGACATTCCTAACCCATCTGCGTCTGTTTCATGTTTTTTCATTACTCGCGGATCTACAGCACCGATTTGGTATAGAAAATGACCCATTAAGGTAGATTTACCATGGTCGACGTGACCGATAACTGCTATACTGGTTAATGATTCTTTCTTTGACATTACTGTTTCCTCTAGTCATTATATTATAAAATATTTTAGTAGAAAAGATTTTAGAAGAATGCTGGTTTTCCATCTAATTGAATGATGGGTAAATAATTCCATTTTGTGGATGCGGGAGTTGATTCACAGAAATCCCACTTCTCTGACTCTATAGAGCTATATTTAATGAATTTACTATTCTTTGGTTTTTCGTCCAAAACATGAAAGAAATACATTGGTAATCCTCTTAAATTGAAATATCCAGCTACACCTGTAAGGAATCCAATATGCCATTTCTTACTTATATCATCTTTAAAGAATAGAAAATTCAATCCAACATTTCTTACAGCACTAAAGAAAGCCATTCGTACTAAATCATCCATTGATGCAAGTTTCATTTTAACAACTGGATGTAATCCATGTTTTCCTTCCATTTGTGAATGTTTTGTTTCTTTTTCCATTTTTCGTCCTCAATCGTTTCGCTATTCTATCTACTTTAATTTTCTTTCTATATGTTTATCATAAAAATCTATGAAAACCCTTCTAATATGGATTTTTTTATTTTAATATTTAAATTAAACAAATTTTTCTACAAAAATACTTTTCTCAATCTGTCTTCAGGACGATAAATAAGATCACCAAATTTCTTTGTAATGATTTCTTTGAAATCCTCGTATTCATTTAGACAACCCATATTTACATTGTCAAATGCTTCATGAAAAGCAATAGCAATTGAATGTATTAAGACTTTTATTGTTCCTGGTCTATCAACACTATCACAGATAGAATAAACAGTTACTACTTGTTTGTCTTTTAATGTGTTTTTGTGGAGAAAAATACTATATTTTTTCATTTTGAAGGTTTCAGTTTCATCATCGAAGATTTCGACTGCAAAAGCTTGTATTGCTTCCAATAACCCAGCAGTTAACAAAGAATCAGTTGCTTTGTCATCATAGTAATTAATCTTAACTATGGGGATTCCTCCAAACATAACACCGGCTTCTAGAACTGCCAACCTAATTCTTCCTCAATAGTTATACTCAATTGATTTTATCCAAACTGGAAAATAGAACTTAATTAATTTTTCTTTTATAAACTTATAAGAGTAATTATTTTGACTTCTTTTTGTTTTTTCGCTTGATACTCTTGAGAATCCAAGGTTTTTCTATCATTTTAATTGTGTTTAATGCGAGTTTCAATGTATTTCTCTCATCAAAAACGAGAGCCAGTTTTGCAACAGCACGAAGATGATGGATAAGTGTATCAAACCATCGATAGATATCTCCGGGATAAGCATATAACAAGTAGGTAGTAGAAAGATCAGTTGTTATTTTTAACAGATTCTTATTTTCCAATCTTGATTCAACAATGATTCTTGAAATTGCACGTTCTCCACATCCACACCAGGGATTCTCTGCGCATTTACAATTAAAAATATCTTTGTTCCATTTTCCCATTGAATCTATAATTAACTTTGGAAGATTGCTACGTTTTTCTAAAGATGATTCCATAAATTCCAAAACTGAACCAGAAAAGAGATTCGAACCAATGTATCGACTTTTTATTGCTTTCTCAATTTCAGCTTGAATTTTAGAGTTAAGATATACAGAAGTAAATGGTTCTAAACCAATTGCAATTTCTAATGGACTTAATAGCTGCAGCTTCTTTTTTATCTCCCCTGATTCTGTTGGGGCCAAAAATGATCTCGAAGTTGCTTTCCCTAGGTTTGTAGACCTGGGTCCTTCTTTGTAAATGTTAATCATTTCTAATTCTTTCAGTACTTTAAGAGACTCCTTTAAAGTCTCTGCTGGACCAAGGAAATTTTGAAAGACATCTATCATTTCTTGAAGGGTTGGTTCTTCCAAAGCTACAATCGATGCTAAGACTTGTTCCAACTGATTTTCCCCTTCCATGAGAGGTTCAACTGGTTCTATTTCTTCAGAGAGAAGCTCAAAAGCAATTGACTCCTCGGTATTTTCCATTGCGCTATGATATTTCCTGTTTGGTTGAACTAGAAGAACAACCTTACCACTATCATGATATCCTAATCTCCCAGCTCTTCCAGCCATTTGATGAAATTCAGCTACTGATATCCAGAAAATCCCCATAGCGAGGGATTCAAATATAACTTGACTTGCTGGAAAATCTACTCCAGCACCTAAAGCAGCCGTCGTTATTATTGCAGCATATTTCCCATTTGCAAATCCAAATTCTGCCTTCTTTCTTTCACGAAATGTTAATCCTGAATGATAAACAACGGACTTCAAGCCGCCTTTACTCAGTTTAGTTGCTAATTCATAACAATGTTTTCTGGAATTTGTAAACACGATTGTTTGTCCAAAATAACCATAAGTTGATTTTTTATTATATTCCGCTCTTATTAAATCTCTCAAATAGACTTCCTTTTCATCTTGATCTTTAGCTAAAACAACATGTCGTTCCAATGGAATTGGTCTTGCTTCATGCAATAGAGGTTTTAATCCAAGATCTCTCGCAAGTTCTTCAGGATTGCCTATTGTTGCTGATAAGCCAAGAATCTGAGCATTTGGAAATAATGCTTTGACTCGAGCAACTATACCATCGATCTCAGGTCCCCTTGATTCATTACTAATCATCTGAATTTCATCAATGATAACTGTCCCAATGTCTCCTAAAACCTCAGCTTTATTGTTTCTTAATAGCAAGTCAAAGGCTTCATAGGTTGCTGTAATAATGTCAGCATTCCTATAACCTGTATCTATAATGTATCGTGCTTCATTCCCTACATCTATCTTGCTCATCCCCACACGTATAGCTGTTCTCAATCCTTCTTTTGAGTACTTTTTCTTGAAATCTTCATATTTCTGATTTGTTAGGGCGACAAGTGGACTTAAGTAAATCATCTTTTGTCCTTGTAATGCTTTTGTTATTCCAATTAATTCCCCAATCAGCGTTTTCCCACTGCTAGTTCCCGCAACAACTAACAGATCTTCATTTTTGAATAAACCAGCGTTAATTGCTTTAACTTGAATCGGCAATAATTTATTGATTCCATTACTTTTCAGTATCTGCTTCATTCTACCAGGTATTTGTAAATTATCAATTGGTTTTGAATCAGTTAAATCATCAATATCTCCAATGGTATCATATAATGTTAGTTCTGGGTTTCTTGTTGGTCTGAAATCATATTCAAAAGCTTCCAATACATTATCTACATTTTTGATTTTGTTCAAAATACGATAGAAATGTCTTCTCCCAGAAGTTGCGAGTTTTATTTCCCTCGAATTTATTTCTTTATCTAATTCATCTCGAGCACATTGCTGACAAGCTTTTCTTCCTGAAACCAAGTATTCTCTTTCTTCAGGTAAAATAGTGACATTTTTCTGATCAATCATACATAATCGACAAATTCTTCTAAAAGTTGGTTCATTAATATTGAAGGACTTGAAGTATTCCAAAAATAACTTGTAGTTTTTTGGTTGGTCATCATTTGGTATGATAATTCCTTTTGCTTTTCGTAAAACATCTGTTATATCATCAGGACGTTTGTATTCACTACCAGTAGCACTGAGTACAACGTATTTGTATGGTCGTAATCTTCCATTTTCAATTACGAATTGCAGCTTAGCCCGTTCTAGGGGCTTCATGCGTAATGCCTTTGCTTTTGCTGGTAGGAGCAGCATATCGACCTGTTGTTTTTCATTATCAAAATCCATGAGAAAA
The DNA here is from genome assembly GCA_013166835.1 of Promethearchaeati archaeon. Taxonomy (GTDB): domain Archaea; phylum Asgardarchaeota; class Heimdallarchaeia; order JABLTI01; family JABLTI01; genus JABLTI01. Next base: position 27,501 of record JABLTI010000023.1, read on the forward strand.
ACAAAGTATTGAAAAGCCTGACTGGACATTTCTCTGAACCTAGTTTTAACAAATGATAATTTAAAAAAAATCCTAATAATAATTAAAGTTGTGGAAGCTGTGGAAAAAACTACTAAGTCTTTGAATAATAACTAATAATATATCTTGAATTCAAACTTTTCTTTGTTAATTCAAAGTTATATTTTGTTAAGGCTGCTCTGATAGTATCAAAATTAGCATATTCGTTTATTCCCTCAATGCACAATCCTAACCATTCGGAAATGAGAGTTTTTCGTGGTTCATCCTTATATGGCACATAGAGTAGTAATTTAGTTCCATCTTTTGAAACTTGACTTGCTATATTGAGAACTCGTTCTAAATTTGGCATTGAGAATCCCAATGGATTAAATCCGAAAATCAAATCAACTTTATCTTTGATTAAATTATTCAGCATTTCCGATGGATACATTATGCTGCTTTCTAAGTTACTTTTCTCATAACTTTTAATTGTATATTCGTATGGTTCTTTTAATGCGGTATTTAGTTGTAAAGAATAAACATCACTATCTTGAAAAACAGATGCTAATTGTATTGCACTATAACCCAATCCAAAGCTGATATCAAGAATTTTCTTTGGAGTACCAATAAACTCCAGTTGTGATATTGCTTCAGAACGCAGTGAATGTAAACCTCGTGATCCATCAATAGTATCAATAAAATAAATTAATTTTGCTAGATCTATCTTCTCTGTTTCATTGCGAATTATTTCAAGAAAATATTTGGCTAGATACTCTTGGAACAAATAAAGTTGGTTTGCTCCTTGTTCTCGAAGATAATCTCGAGAAGTGACTTTTGCAGGCAAAACACGTCTCCATTTATCAGCTAAAACGAAAACTTCACCTCTATATTCAAAATAACCGTATTCAGCTAATTGAAAGAGCATTTTCCCAAATAATTCTTTCTTCACATATCGTTTACTATGAGAGATTACTGCTAGATCACAAGGAGTTTTGCAAAAGTTTCCTATACCTTCGTCTTCTGCAATTTGTTGTGCTATGTACGCAGAAAGGATTGCTATGTGTTCAAAGATTTCTTTAGGCAAAATTCTCTCACTCAATTTGTAGACGTATAAGTTATGTGTCATATCTTTTTTATTAAGGGAACCACAGAAGAAATTCCCATAAATAGATTTCTTATACGGCAATTGATGCCTTAATATAGGAAAATACCGAATTTTTAGTAGAGACAAATAATTTTTTTATATGAGAACATATGAAACCTAAGTAGCAGTAATAAAAACTAAGACTGATAAGTAAAAACTCGAGCTAATACTTAAAGCGAGAAGTTTTTATGTGCTATCTATTATTGATTTTTAGGAAAACAGAAGGTATATACAGTGTCTAAAAAAGTCTTAAGAAGTGTCGGAATAGACCTTGGAACAAGTACTATAAAGATCTCGTCCAACAATGGAAGTAACTTGGTAAAAATCCCATCAATTATTGGGGACCCAAATCCAGGATGGACCGGGATGACTTTAGACAAGTCATTAGAAAATAATCTTGTGTTAGAAGAAGGTGGGCAAACATTTTTTGTTGGAGAATTAGCGCGATTACAGAGCGAAATTAAACGCGCTCTCGCTTCTGAGGGGAAAATGAAAAGCATTAAGGATGCTGTCATGGCAATAAAAGCAGCTTTGTCATTATTCATTAAAGGTGACGGTGAACAAGTCCTAATTGCAACTGGTGTTCCAGTAGCGACTTCACAAGATGAGATGTCAACTTTATCAAAAGGACTCTCTGAAGAAATGGAACTGAATGTTAGAAATGATGCTACAGGTGAAACTCACAGTTATAATATTAATGTACAAAAATGCTTAGTGCTTCCAGAACCTTATGGTTCTTATTATCAAATCTTGAAGACTTCAGGAGAAAGCCGTGCAGTTGATGCTATTATTGTTGACATTGGTCATGGTTCTACAGATATTTTGACTGTTTATCAAGGACGCTTAATGCGTACAGCTAGTGGCAGTTTAGAAGAAGCAGTTGATACTCTTACTACAAGAATGGCTAGAACCCTACAAGAGCAAACAGGAAAAATCATCAGACCATTTGATCTTATGAAGACAATTGAAAAGAATCTCAAAGCTGTCATGGTTGGTGGACAACAATATGATGTTTCAGAAGTGAAGGAATATTATACCCAAAACATTGCAGAGATAATTATTGATGAAACTTCCAGATTACTCGGAACTTTACCACCCGATGCGTGGATAGAACGAGTAATCCTAACTGGTGGTGGGGCGTATGTTTTCGGTGATACATTAAAGGAAATGATGTGGAAAGAGAATATCGTAAAATCACCTGAAGAAGTTGTCGTGCCAGATAATCCTGTAATGTGTAACGCAATGGGATTTGAACTCATTGCCCAATCACGCATGAAACAAGAGTCTAAAACTAAATAA
>JABLTI010000104.1 GCA_013166835.1 Promethearchaeati archaeon
ACAAAAGTGAAATTATTAGGGTAGCAATTCGCGATTTATTGCGTGATGAATTGTGGGCAGCTGATTAAAACTATCATAATAGTTCTGTCCCTTTGTTCGTGGAGGGCAAAGGTGAGCGGTGAACACCCTGATGAAGGGTCGAGACTAAGACCTTTCATCTCTAATTACTTTTTTTTTATTTTTATATTCTAAAAATTCTTAAAGCTATAGTATAATTTTCTAGTACGTGATGAATTATGAGTAAAGTAAAAGACCTCAAATTAGCAGATGAAGGGATGAAAGAATTAGAATGGGCAGAAAAAAACATGCCCATCTTAACAGCTATTCAAAAGAGATTTGAAAAAGAGCAACCATTGAAAGGAAAGAAAGTGAGTCTTGCTCTTCACTTAGAAAAGAAGACCGGACAATTGATCAGAACATTACGGGCAGGAGGAGCAACAGTACGAGTTGCAAGTTGCAATCCTTTAACCACAGATGATCGAGTCGCAGCTGCACTCACAAAATTTGATGGTATTGAAGTTTTTGCTTGGGCAAATCAAAGTACTGAAGATTACTATGCAAATTTGAATAGTGTTCTAGATTCAAAACCAAATTTGTTAATTGATGATGGTGCTGATTTAATCAATATTATACATTTTAAGAGAACGGAATTAATTCCAAATGTTGTTGGTGCTAGCGAAGAAACTACAACAGGTATTATCAGGTTAAAAGCAATGGAGAAGGAAGGAGCCCTTAAATTCCCAATAATCAATGCAAATGGTGCTTATTCCAAGCATTTATTTGATAATCGATATGGTACCGGACAATCAGCACTAAATTCAATTATGACTATCACTAATAATTTAATTGCCGGAAAAAATGTTGTTATTGTTGGGTATGGTTGGTGTGGAAGAGGTTTAGCTATCAGAGCAAGAGGTATGGGGGCACGAACAATTGTAGTTGAAGCTGGAGATAGAATGCCGTATGCAGAGGAAACAGAACCTTCAGGATGGCACAAGGGATTAGAGGCTTTGTATGAAGGATTCGAAGTAATGAACATGGAAGAAGCAGCTTCAAAAGGAGATTTATTCATCACAGCAACAGGCGACAAGAAAGTAATTGATGTTAAACACATAAAAGAAATGAAAGATGGAGCAATGCTCGCAAACGCAGGTCACTTTGATTTAGAAATAGACATTCCCGGACTAGAAAAAATCGCTCAAGAAACTAAGGAAATAAATCCGAATTGTGATGAATATATCTTGAAGAATGGTAAAAGAATATACCTCCTCTCAAAAGGACGATTAGTTAACTTAGCAAGACCAGCAGGACAAGGGCACCCTCTCGAGATAATGGATGGATCGTTCGCAATTCAAGCATTAGCTCTAGAATACTTGGCAACACAAGAAGGAAAATTACAAAACGAAGTGATCAATATTCCACCAGAACTAGATGATTATGTTGTAAGAATGGCACTTGAGTCACATAAAATACAATTACAACCATTAACAGATGAACAAAGAGAATACTTAACTGGATTTAAAGAAGGCACATAGAGGTATTGCAGAAATACCTCACACTTTTATTTTTCATTTAATTTTAAACCAACAAGATGAGCGAGAAGAGCTGTTAATTGAATTTCAGGGTTCGAACCTTCTGTAAGTCTGAAATCAACTTCTCCGATCATTTTAATCATTTCAACTTTTGTTTTATCGTCAATATCGGTCATTACAATTGCTTCTCGGTGAATCTGTTTAATGACATCTTGTGCTGATAATCCTTGCTTAATGAGTAATTCTAAGAGTAATTTCCGCGAATCTTTGAAAGCTCCGGTGGTAGCAAGTTTAATCATTTTGCGGATTTCAATAGGTTGAGCTTTCCCAGTTGCATTGTAAATCTCTTCCTCAGTAATCTCTTTGCCAAGAATGGCGGAAGATTGGAGGACATTAGTTCCTCTTCGTAAGTCTCCCTCGGAGACATAAATAATTGCATCAACACCTTCAGGAGTTATGGCGATATTTTCTTTCTTTATGATATTTTGAAGATATTTCTTAGTGTCCTTCTCACTGAGAGGTGAGAAACGGAAGAGCGCACAACGAGATTGAATAGGTTCAATGATTCTTGAACTATAATTACAAATGAGAATGAACCGGCAAGTAGTACTGTATTTCTCCATGGTGCGTCGAAGAGCATGCTGAGCATCAGTAGTCATAGAATCGGCTTCATCCAAAATAATAACCCTAAAAGGAGCATTAATAGCCATAAGATGGGCAAAATTCTTGATACGTTCCCTCACAACATTAATACCGCGTTCATCAGAAGCGTTTAATTCTAAATATGGAACATTTGTTTGAAGCTGATCTTCTTTACGACCAAAGACATCAAAATCACCAAGGAGTTCGTTTATTAGAACGAGAGCCGCAGTGGTTTTGCCTGTACCGGGGGGACCAGCAAACAACAAGTGAGGCATAGTTCCAGCTTCAATAAAACCTTTTAATCGATTCTTAATCTCATGTTGATTAATGATGTCCTTGAGAAGTTTCGGACGGTATTTCTCAGCCCAGAGCATTTCTTTGTAACCTTCCAATTTATTTCTATCGCAGACGATATCATGTTAACTTTTTATTATTTTCTATTGCCTTTGACTTAAAATAAAACATCGTATTATAACTAATTAGTAGTGCCCCTTTTTAAACATAGTATGTTCAAAAAATAAGAGAAAAGAAAAGGAGATGACGGAAGCGGTGGTGGGTGATCATGCACCACCACTCCAGTATTCGTCTATGAGATTGTAAAAGAAGGTTTGAGACCCTTTAGAATTTCTTGTAGGGATCTCTAACATATACTGGTGTCGCAGCAGCCCCTCTTTTTACAGTGACTTGACCAATTTCTAATGCTTTAACCAATTCCTTGAATCTATTTCGCAATGTTACAGGAGTGGTTTTAGCAGCTTCAGCAACTTGTTGCTGAGTTCTTCTTTCGCCAGTCTGAATTCCTGCTATGTAAATTACTGCAGCAGCTATAGACATAGGATTCTTCCCAACATCGAGTCTAAATTCTCTAACTGTTTTGAGAATCTCTATAGCTCTATTTTGGGTGTGCATTGTAATTTTTAATTCAGTTCCTAGTCTTGACACAAGCTGTGCTGGATCGATTGGGGTTGGTTTTATCCCTAACTCAACGATATAGACTCTTACACACCGTGCCAATTCTTTGCGATCCACTTTACCAGTGGTGCAAATATCTTTGAGTGTTTTAGGAACGTTATGTGTTCTGCATGCAATATAAATCGCAGAAGCCGTCATAGAATCTATACTTCTCCCACGGATTAGTTTAGCTTTTAATGCTCTTCTGTAATAGATTGCTGCTGATTCTGTAATATCTTCGGATATACCTAATTGACTGGCAATCCTTTTTAATTCAAAGATAGCATCTCGTAGATTCCTTGCTTCTGATCTACCAGTTCTTCTGTTTAGCCATCTTAACCTATTCATTCTTGCTATTGTGGACGGACTTAAACTCTTGCCGGATATATCTTTGTAACCGGTACCTATTTGTGTTCTTAATCCCTTATCAATTTTCAAATTTGAGGTCGGAGCGCCAACTCTTTCTCGAGCGTTTTGCTCACTTTTTGTAAAGGCTCTCCACTCTGGGCCTGAGCTTATAATGATATCTTGAACAGCACCACAACTAGTGCATATTCTCTCACCTCGAGAAGTGTCATTTATTAAGGCGTCAGAACCACAGACCTTACAATTAGTTTGCGAGTCGTCTTGCTCTTCCCTTACTTCTGTTTTATTCAACAATTTTTATTACACCAAATATTCTTTTTTTTAGTACTACAACAAGGATAAGCTCTTACTCTCTTACTCAGTATTAGAGTAGGACTACCTTGGTGGTATATCTCTCTATATTCATATATAAACCTTCCGCCCAGTTTTTCAAGCAAAGCATTCCCCCTAATAGTACCCTGTACTATAGGGAAACAAGAATAATTATCCCACTATAAGTGTGAGAATAGATTTATTGTCAATATATAGTGAAAATAAGTAAAAAATAAAGAAAGATAAAAGAGAAAAATTAGTGTTTAACGTCAAAATCTGGACTGACATTACCACGGCATTTTCCATAGAAGAAATCTTTTGCACACCAAGTGGTTTTACCGCCTTCAAATGCAAAATTAATTTCACCAGAGTCATAAATTACTCTATCATTTATCTCAACAACAATCTTATTCAGAATCCATTTATCAGCATGAACACTACGTTCTTTCTTAATGCAGAAATATTGGAACCAATCAGATGTTAAGCCTTCAGGAATATCTAAATCGAAATCATCGGTTCGACCTTTTTCAAAATCATCACAGAATGGATGATCTAAATCCCATGTGTGTTCTCCAATGTACAATTTTATTGGGTCATCAGTACCACTTCCACGTTTATTATCAGTTGTAACTGTCACTTTCATCTTGTGTATAATTTCACACATATCATCGTCTTCAGACATTGTTTTTTTCCTCCAATTTTTAGAAATTCAATAATATTTTGTTCTAATTACCATATATAATTCTTCTTACTAAAAGTTGCTAGTTTATTTTCTTTACAAATCAAGTGGATTTTTTTTATATTTCTACGAAATTGTTCTCAGAATAAAAAAGAAAATGTTGGAACTAATTACTGGGTTTTCCAACACCATAAGCTGCGAAGCCTTTCTTTCGGAATTCTTCTAATTTTATGACGTCTCGTCCATCAATAATAATTGGTGTTTTCATTCTGTCTTTTAACCAATCAGCTTTCAAGTCAAAGTATTCTTTGTGCTTTACGAAAATAACTGCAATGTCTGCATCTTTAACGGTCTCTTCAAGATCTTTTGAAACCGTGTATGGAAATTCTCGTTGACGAACCAAAGGATCATGAATTACCCATTTCACTCCTTCTTTCTCGAGTAGCTCAACATAAGTTTCAGTAGGGGAATTTCTTGTATCTTCTGAGTTTTCAATGAAAGAAGCGCCTAAGATAGCGACCTTTGCTTTGGTAAAATCAATGCCTGCATCCTTTGCTCCTTTTTTAGCTAGGGTCACCATATGAGAAGGCATCATTTCATTTCGCATTCTAGCCTTAACGATTACATCAAAAGGCACGTCTGTTTTTCCGTAAGTATCAACACCATACTTCAAAAGCCATGGATCTTTTGGTAAACAATGCCCACCAACTCCCGCACCAGGTAAATGTAAATCACGATAAGCATTAGAATTAAATGGTAGACTATTTACACACTTTCGTACTTCATTGAACTTAACATTAAGTGATTCACAAGCGAGTGCAACTTCATTAGCAAAAGCAATTTGAACATCTCGATAAGTGTTTTCAACAACTTTAGCGACTTCAGCAGTAGTTGCAGAAACCGGAATTAATTCCTCATTTACAATATGCTTGTATAACCATAACCCCTTCTTAGAGCATTCTTCAGTAATTCCGCCTATTATTCGAGGATAGTTAACTATATTGTTAATCAATCTGCCAACCATAACGCGTTCGTATGCAAAGACTAAGTAAAAATCTTCACCTGTTTTCATACCAGAGTTTTCTTCCAAAATGGGTTTCACAATGAATTCTGTTGTTCCAGGAGCAACAGTGGACTCAACAGCAATCACTGCTCCTTTTTTCATTTTCTTACCTACAGTAGCAGAAACTTCCCTAAGAGATCGATACAAAGGCTCATGAGTATCTTTCTCTGTTGGAGTTTGCACATCGATAAGAATAAAATCCATATCTTTCAGAACATCAGTATCATCGGTTACTCGGAAAGTCTTCTTTTCCAATACAACACGCTTTATCAATTCAGGTAAATCTGGTTCATTAAGGATTGGGCACTCGCCCTTATTTAAAGCATCAATCTTCCAAGCAGAACGTTCGGACCGTCTTTGAATACCAATAACATCAAAACCATCCACATCAGCAAATAATGCAGCTGCAGGTATGCCAACATAGCCCATTCCAATTACCGCAACTTTTGTTTTGTTAACCAATGGATACCAACTCACATGTAACTTTGATCAAATAAATTAAGAATATTGATAAATTCTCCAAGAATATCTCTTACTCTTTCAGAAAAAGTGCTACTTATTACTTTTTCTTTCAGTTTCTCATTTTGCGTTAAGTAGTTCAAGCATTTTATTAATGTCATCTGTGGGAAACTTACAAAAACGATTAATACAGACATAAGCTGTTGCGTTACCATTTTTCGTAGACTTATATTTCACAAAATCAGTAACACTGGAAATTTCAGGATTCTCCACATCTGAAGGCAAGAACAGAACTACTTTATTTGGAACATATTCACTTCTTAATGCTTTTATCATTTCTGCAGTATCAGTTTTTTTGAGATTACCTACAATGACTACTTCAAATGATGGACCAAAGGCATATTCTAAAGCAGATAAAAATAGTGTAAATGCGAGTAGAGATTGTTCAATTGTTATTGAAAACAATTTGTTTATTTGTACTGCTTTTTCCTCTAAACTCAAGTCCATCGTAATTCTAGAGATTCGTAACATGTTTAGCATGGCAACTGAATTTCCAGAAGGGATTGCTCCATCGTAAATTTCTTTCTTACGAACAATAAGCTCCTCTCCATCATCTGGGGTGAAGAAGAAAGCTCCCTTATTTTTATCCCAGAAATGTTCAATCATCTTGTCATTGTATTGTATGGCTTTCCTAAGATAATCCACTTTAAACGTCGTTTCATATAACTCTAACAAAGCCCAAATAATGAAAGCATAATCATCAATCATACCATTTATAGCAATTTCACCTTCACGATAGCGGTGCATTAATCGACCAGAATCTGTTTCCAGGTTTTCAATGATAAAATTAAGAGCTTTTTCAGAAGCTGTGGAATACTCTTCATTTTCAAGAACCCTACTTGCTTTAGCAAAAGCAGCAATCATTAAACCATTCCAATCTGTTAGAATCTTATCGTCTTTATGTGGATGAATTCGAGTTTTTCGTTTCTCAAAAAGCTTTACTCTCATACTCTCCAATTTTTCACCTAAATCTTTAGTTGAGATCTTAAGTTCAGAAGCCAAATCTGTAATTGATTTCTTTAAATGAGGAATATTACTTCCAGTCTTTTTCTGAGTAGCTTGATCTTTGAAATTGCCATCTTTCTCAAAATTATAAATTTGTAAGAATAAATTACCATCTTCTTTTCCTAGAACTTCTATTATCTCATCATTTGTCCAAACATAGAATGTCCCTTCTTCACCTTCGCTATCAGCATCTTCTGCTGAATAAAATCCTCCTTCTGGCGACGTCATGTCTCTTAGGACATAGGAGAGTATTTCTTCTGCAACTTCGCGATACTCGATTTTTTTCGTAGCTTGATAAGCTTCAACATAAGCAATAACTAAGAGTGCTTGATCGTAAAGCATCTTTTCAAAATGTGGTAGAAGCCAAAAGGAATCAGTAGAATATCGATGGAAACCAAAACCAATGTGATCAAAAATACCTCCTAAACGCATCTCCGTAAGCGTTTTCTCCACCATCATTAAAGCTGCTTTATTCCCGGTTCTTTTCCAAAATCGAAGCAGAAACATTAACTTATGCGGAGTCGGAAATTTCGGTGCTCCTCTAAAACCGCCATTTTTCTCATCAAAAAGAAGAGTAGCTTCACGAAAAGCTTCGTTTAATATATCTTGCTTCAATTCCTCTCCAGGTGTCGTATCCAAACTCTGGAGCTGAGAAATAACCTCTTTAGCTGCTAAACGTAATTCTTCACGATTATTATCCCAATAATCCTTTATTTTTGGGATCAATTCTAGCATCCCAATTCGACCAAAACGACTCTCTTTTGGAAAGTACGTACCCGCAGTAAATGGCTTCTTATCTGCATCCATTATAATAGTTAAAGGCCAACCACCACTACCAGTAATCATTTGACTGACTGTCATGTAAATGTTATCAATTTCAGGTCTTTCTTCTCTATCAACCTTAATATTCACAAAAGTCTCATTCATGAGTTTCGCAACTACAGGATCCTCAAATGATTCATGTGCCATAACATGACACCAATGACAAGTAGAATAACCTATAGAGAGAAATATTGGTTTATCTTCCTTCTTCGCTTTCTCAAAAGCTTCTTCGCCCCATGGATACCAATCCACAGGATTTGTTGCATGTTGTAATAAATATGGACTTTTTTCTTTAATTAACCGATTAGTTTTTGGTTTATTTTTATTAGTGGTTTTTTTACTCAAAATCAATACACCTAGAAAATAAAAAGAAGAAGAAAAACTTTTCTGGTTAACTTTGTAACTCCTTTAGCTTTTCTTTGACACTATCTACGTGGCCAGCTGCTTTTACTTTATTCCATGTTTCAGCTATTTTACCTTCAGGGTTAATTAGTACAGTACTTCTAATAACACCAAAGTATGTTTTACCATACATGGATTTTTCACCCCAAGCACCATAAGCTTCTAAAACGGTTTTTTCTTCATCACTTAGAAGAAGCACTTTTAGCTCATGTTTATCTACAAATTTTTGATGACTTTTTGGTGAATCTGGACTTACACCAATAACTATAGTATTCATCTTTTCAAATTCTGGCAAACTTGCAGTAAAATCCATAGCTTCAATTGTGCAACCACTTGTAAGATCTTTAGGATAAAAATAGAGTATTACCCATTTATTTTTGAAATTCTCCAAACAAACTTCATTTCCATCTTTATCTGGTAAACTAAAAGTTGGCGCAGAATCTCCTACATTAACTTTTAACATTAATAATTACCTCAGTTTTTTCGTGTTATCTTCGAAATAACATCTAATTAACATAAATCGCTTAAAAGTATTAAACTAATGATTCAGATTCTAAGAAAAAACATGCCAATTAGATAACTAAGTGTATTGATAATATAAAAACAAAAGAAAGAAGAAATTACTTGCCATATAATTGCTTGAGCAAGATTTCTCTAGCTATAGATTGGAAAGCTCTCTTAACACCTATTCCTTTTGTAGCAATTGTTTCATAAACAGGATAACCATCAAGACCAAGTCCGGAAAGCATTTCAGGTCGAGTAAGAGCGCCTGGAACATCCCTTTTATTCAAAGTAACAACAATGGGGACTTCTTTTCCAAAACTATCTCCTAAGAAATCTTTGAGTTCATCAACGGATTCTTGATTATATTTTTGCATTTCTGGAGTGGAATCTAGCATAAGAATGATTCCATCAACGCCACGAAGGATAACTTTCCTTTGGCTTTTGTGTCTAGTCTGTCCAGCTACTGTATAGGCATCAAGAATAACTCGTCCAGAAGCTGAAAATGGGGTAAAATCGAAATAAAGAGTTCTACCAGTAGGATCAGCGATTGATGTAAAACCACCTTTAGTTAAACCTTCAACCTGGTCGTAGAGCCATCGTAAACCTGTAGTTTTTTCATTGTGTGCTATTTATAAGGGAAATTATATGCGTTATATGTTTTTCTATCTAGTGCTACGGTTAATTCTTTTCGTGTTGGATAAAAAAACTATTGGTTGGTGTAAATCTTATCCTTAAGAATACTTTCTTTGCTACTAAATAATCATCTTGTAGGATGCCTATCAGGATGCTTGTCTGAGTAGTATCTAAGTAAATCTGTGAAACCAAAATCAAGACTTGTTTGTTGTGCTTCCTTTAATTGTTGCTCGATCATGTAGATTTTTTGTGTTGTTTTCTCTCTTCTTGAGAAATAAACTTCTGGAGTAATACTTCGATCATTAAAAGCTTTAATTAGTTCACGAAGTGTATCTTTAGCAGCTTTCAATTCAATCTTGAGATTCATTACTTCTTCAGATTCAACTTGTCGTCTAGGTTCAATAGGTCGTTCTCTGAGTTGCTGTGTAGAGGGTGAAAAAGGTATTTCCTTCAAATCCTTAATACGTTTATCGAGCTTGTCTTTTAGATGACTAAAGTTTAGTGTAGCTCGGTAATTTTCCATCATATATGGATCTGTAACAATATAATTTTCATTTTCATTAAAAAGAATACCAAAAATGAATTTGAGTTTAGTAATGATGTCATCTGGACATTTTATTTTGATTAAACTCTTTTCAGACATGTTGATGAATAATTGATTCCCAGTGAAAATGTTACTCTTGGAATCTATATCTTTAATCATGGAAATAGGAACAGATTTAACTTTTTTATTGAGTAGTTTTGATCTAAGTAAGAAGTACATTTTCTTATTAGTTATAAATAGAGTACCAACTTTCTTGCGTTTATCTGATGGGAAGGCCATTTTAATATTTGGAAAAGCAGCAATCTTGAGTTCATATATTTCAGGTTCGAATTTCTCAACAACATTATCGAATAATTCTGAATATAATTTTAATTCTTTTACTTTTACTTCAATGTCTTCCAATTCATTCAAAGGATCACTAAGATAATCAGTGAGAATATTGGAGTAACTTAATGCATGAGTTTTAATAATTTTGAGAGTTTTATCGATTCCCCTTAATTTACTGACGGAAATATTTTGATTGAAGATAAGAGTTCTAGCATCTTGATATATATGTTGACTAACTTTGTCTAGGATTTCTGATGCTCTTTGAATTATTTCATAAAAGAGATCTTGTATGCGCAATAAGTTACCTTCAATGTTTGGATAAAGCCCAAAACGTTCTCTACGCATATGTTTTGCTTGAGTTACAATTTCAGAATACTTATTAGCAAAAGCTTTGATAGTATCCAGACCTGTGCTTAACGAATTAACGTTACTGCTAAATTCCTCCGTAAGTCCATCGATTTTTCTCTTTGAATCTTTGATCTTAATTGATGAACACATTGGACATCGTTTCAAAGTTTTCTCAGCAGTTAGATGGTTTATTTTCCCGCAAATTTCACACTTATTTCCAATGCTTATGTGCGAACACTCATTACAATAGGTACAATCAGTTTTCTCAGAAACAATGCAAGCAGTGCAAAACGTGCCACCACATTCTTCACAATAATATAGATAATCATTATATTGATAACACTTTAAGCATTTTTTATTCGAATCATATCCCAATTTTAGTCTCACGCTCAAATTGTTTGTGGTTCCAAGTCGTTAATACAAAAGTATTCAACGAGTGATACTATCATCTAAATGTAATCTCATAAGCACAGATTCTTACATCTAGTAATTTTATTTCATATAAAAGAAGGCTTTATTTGAAAATAAGTGATTGTAATATGAGGATGTTTTCCTAACAATGCTTAAAATAACTGTTTTTTCTTGCTTTACATTATAAAGCAAACATTTTAGGTATGCTTTAAACGAAAAATAAATGAAGGGTGAAACTAAATAATTAATACCTAAGTGAAAATATAATATTGTGAATGAAGGTGTGCTAAAAGGGATGGAAGACAAGAAATCATCAGACTTCCTTTGGAAGATTGTACTCTGCGGTACAAGTTTCGTAGGCAAAACAACAGTAAGAAAAAGAGCTATGGGAGAGCATTTTGCAGAAGAGTATATTTCAACCGTAGGAGCTGATTTTTCTTCATATAAATTAAAACTTGGAGATTTGACTATAGGATTTCAAGTATGGGACTTAGCTGGTCAAGACAAGTACAAATATATTCGCTCAAGTTTTTATGGAGGAGCAACAGGATGCTTCTTAGTTTTTGATGTTACAAATCCAAAATCCATGAAGGATTTATCCTCATGGGTGGACGAAGCAATTAGATATTCAAATGGAACTATTGAGATTTTTGTGATTTGTGCGAATAAAATTGATTTGAAAGATAATCGAGAAATAACAAAGGATATGGGAGAACAATATGCTTTAGCATTAAGAGAGAGCTCTGGTCTTCAATGCGAATATATTGAAACATCTGCACTAACTGGAGAAAACATTGACGTTGCTTTTGATTTAATGGCAAAGTGTTTACTTGAACGTGAAGGAATTAGTCCTGTTGGACCAAAAGAAGAAATTATTGAGGTAGCTGAAGAAAAGACCGCAAGTGTTACTGAAGCTCAAATAGAAGGATCCGAACCTTTGGCTGTTGAAAGTATTAGCGAAACATCCACTACCAAAGTAATTGATACAATACCATCGACAAGTAAATCAATAATCATAGAGGAAGATAGTGGGGAAGCAACAGAGAAATTAATTGCAGAAGTAATGGCTGTTCTCGATGAAACTGATGAGATAATTATCGGACGGGAAAAAACAGAAGATGGAGAACGAGCAATAACAATTACCAAGGATGAAATAACAGAACGCGTTGTAGACGACGATGAACAAGCTCCTGAAATTAGTAACGAATTGGAACGAGTTCTGGGACAAATAAATATCAAACTTGACAGCTTAACTGATCGATTAAAAGGTCTAGAAGAAGAAATTTCTCAAGTAAAACCTGAAGAATTAGTGGCAGAACCAGAAGAGGAAAT
>JABLTI010000105.1 GCA_013166835.1 Promethearchaeati archaeon
AAAGGCAAAGATTTACTATTTGTCACTGGTGGATTGGGTTATCTTCCACTAAGATCAGCTTTCAGATTTGCATTACACAATCGTGACGATTATGGTGAAATCTACATTCTTTATGGTGATAGGTGTCCTGCTGATGTTCTTTTTCCAGAAGAAAATGAAGAATATGAAAAGCGTGAAGACATTGAATTCCACAGTACTGTAGATCGTGATGATGAAATGTGCTGGGGCGGTAATATAGGTGTAGTAACTACACTATTCCCAAATATTACTGATAAATTGGATCCCAAGAATACAGTTGCAATGATTTGTGGTCCACCAATCATGTATAAATTCGTAAACATAGAACTTGAGAAATTGGGATTAGATAGTGATCATATTTTTCTTTCTCTCGAGCGAAAAATGAAATGTGGTGTAGGCAAATGCTGTCACTGTGGAATTGGTGATAAATTCGTCTGTCTCGATGGTCCAGTCTTTACATTAAGACAAATAAGGACACTGCCGGAGGCTTTAATGTAATGGCTAAACCACAAATCGGCATTGTTGCTTTTACTGGTTGTGCTGGTTGTCAACTCAGTATTCTTGATTTAGAAGATGAGCTCTTGGATTTATTGAATCTAGTTGAGATTATCGATTTTCGAATGGCAATGACTGGTAATAGAGAAGGACCCTATGACATCTTATTTGTTGAAGGCAGTATTGTAAATACCAAACAAGAAGAGGAAATAAAGGAGCTCAGAAAAAAAGCTGCTGTTCTCGTTGCAATAGGTTCATGTGCTTGTTTTGGTGGAGTACAAGCGATGAGAAATTACGGGGATGACAATAAAATAAGAGCAGCTGCTTATGGAGAAGAAGGAGCCAAAAATTTCCCAGTGTTTCAAGTTAAACCGTTAAACAAAGTAGTTAATGTAGATTACTATATTCTTGAATGTCCAGTTAATAAATACGAATTCCTCGATTTTGTAAAATATATTCTTATTGGAGGGAAACCAAAACTTCCAAACTTACCAGTATGCCATCAATGTAAAGCATTAGAAAATCGTTGTATCTTTTTAGAAGACAACATAATTTGTATGGGTCCTGTCATCCAAGCTGGGTGTGGAGCATTGTGTCCAAGTCATGGTTTACCTTGCGATGGGTGTCGTGGTTCTACATTAGAAGCAGCATATCAGCAACAAATTGATTTAATGATTAAGAAAGGAGCATCTGTACAAGATGTCACGAGATTTGTACTGAAATATAACGGAGAAGATTCACAGGTGAAGGATTTTCTACTAAAAGTTTGGCAGGAGCATGATAAAAACCTCAAGTACGAAGAGGAAAAAGAGAAATAGGTGTGATTAAAGATGACTGTTAAGAAATTCCATTTAGAGCATATCTGCAGAGTAGAAGGGCATGGTAATCTTTTAGTTGAAATTGAAGGTAATAAATCTAAAAACGTTGAAATGCAAATAGTAGAAGGAACACGATTCTTTGAAGGATTTGCTGTTGGAAGAAAATATGATGAAGCAATTAATATCATGTCTAGAATTTGCGCAATTTGCAGTACTTCTCATCAGCTATCTGCTGTAGAAGCATTGGAACGTTCAGTGAGTATAGTTCCGAGTGATCAAGTTCATGAATTTAGAGTGTTATTAGATCATGGAGAGAATCTACAATCACACATTTTACACGTTGGGATGCTTGCATTACCAGACTTCTTGGGTTATGATGGAGCAATACAAATGGTTCCAAAATATCCAAACGAAGTCAAATTGATTCTTCGAATGAAGAGGATTGCTAACGATTTACAAGCATTAATTGGTGGGCGTGAAATTCATCCAGTGAACATTCGTCCTGGTGGATTCGGTAAGTACCCCACTACAAGGCAACTCGAAGAAATGAAGGATAAACTCGTTGAATTTAAGAAAGGTACTCAAACCATAGCTAACCTTTATGCGACTTTAGATATCCCCCAATTTAAGAATAAAACCGAACAACTTGCAGTCTATGATGGCAAAACATATCCTTTCATACGAGGTGATATCAAGTCCTTACTCAGTGGCAAAAAAATTCCTCCAGAGGATTACAAGAAAGATTTCATAAAAGAAGAAGTGAAACCATATTCAACTGCAAAGTTTTCAACTATTAATGATGGTGAAATCTATTATGTGTCACCACTTGCTCGAGTAAATATTAATAGTAAATTCTTAACTGATGATGCAAAAGCACTCATAAAGCAATTCGGTATGAAATTACCAGACTTTAATCCATTTAACAATAATCTCGCTCGAGTAATTGAATTAATGCATTGTGCAGATGAAGCAATTGAAATTCTAGACAAGTACATCTTGAACCCTCCTAAGGAGGACAACAAAGACTTCAGAATAAAGGCTGGAACAGGAACTATTGCTACCGAAGCACCAAGAGGTTTGCTAAACCATTCATATGATGTGAATAATAGAGGCATTATACAAAGAGCTGATGTAATTACTCCCACAGCACATAATACAAACAAAATCGAAGATGATATAGTTAAATTCACTCCTAAACTCACAGACATGAAGGATGATGAGATTGAATTATTCTTTAATATGCTAGTTAGATCTTATGATCCATGTATTTCATGTTCTGCACATGCAATAACTATTGACTTAAAAAGAACGAAATAATCCCAATTTTCTGATTAACAATTGTTAATCAATCCTCTTCTTTTTTATCTTGTTTAGTTAATTTCAATATAATAATTTACTAGCAGAAATGTTTATGAGTGTCCTTCATAACAACTTTCAAAGTAGTTTTGTTACTATAACATTTTAACACGTATGGTGCGAAAAAATGGCTACATTTGGAGAACTTTTAGGAATCTGGTTTTCAGGAGATAATCTTGGAGCAACTTTAGGATATCTCTTAGCAATAATTTGTGGGGTATTCATTCTTACTGAATTATACACTATAATTACACAGAAAAATGAACCTGACTTAGTTATGATGCTTTTAGCAGGTGTTTTTGGTGGAGTTGTACAAGGGGTTACTCGAGATCCGTTATTAGCAATTCTTGTTGCTCTATGCTGGTTGATGATTTTTTCATTGTGGACCATACGTGAAAGCCCAGTATGGCGAGAATTAATGCTTGCTTCACTTATCTCCTACATCGTTGTTCTCATTGGAAGAACAGTGCAACGAATTATGGAAATGTGGGTAGCATACAGAGGGTATGACATAGAAACATATGCCAGATGGGGATTGACAGGACAACAATGGTTTGGTATTTCTTGGAATATTTTCATCTATGTATTCTTTATATTATGTATCATCTTCTTTGGTAGAAGATTCTTCTTGGTTTCAAGATTAACTTCTCCACAAATTATCTACCTCTTGCTTTTTGCACTTTCATATGTTGTTTTGTATCAGTTCAGTGGAGACAAAGGAATTCCAACCTTCTATTATGGTGGAATTAGTCAAGAAGTTGCGGATAGATTGCTCTTTGGTTCCTTTGGAACATATGAAATCATGATTGTGGCGAATTTCGTTCTGTATTTTATCTCTGGACCTTTGCTTCATCTTTTGTTTGGCGTCAAGAAAGTAAAAGATGAAAGAGTTTTAGGTTTGGTCGAAGAGGTTAGATATAAATTAGGAATAAAAAGTAAAGTAAGAGTGGGTAAGGTTAAAGCTCCTATCCTTAATGCTTTTGCATTTGGAGCTTTCTTTGATAAACGGATTGCGTTTATGTCTCGAGAACTCGATGATTTTACAGATGATGATATCAGAGGAATTGCAGGTCATGAACTTGCGCACTCACAAAAAGTACACACATTATGGTTACTAGGTATTTCAATTGTCACTTTTGCAATCACTAAAGCACTTGCTCTCCCAGCAACAACATTGGATTATATCTTTGATCCAAGTGTAGGATTTGATTTCTTATGGTATTATCTTTATAATATTGCCTTACTAGGATTCTCTTACATCTTCGTGAGATTCTTAGAAGGAAGAGCTGACAAAATAACAATGAATGCAGGTTATGGAAAGGCTTTAGCAAAATCATTAGTGAAATTAGATGGTTTCTATCAGGGAATAGCTAGTGAAATGGGTCTTAGTGTCTATCTCTTAACTGATAAGGAACAGACAAAAGCTGAAAAATTGAGATTCCTCGGTGACGCTGGACGAAACATGTATAGAAATTATGTCAAACCAAACATTGCAGAGAATTTCATTAATTTAGTTGCCAGTCACCCAAAATCAGCTTATAGAGTTGTCGCTTTAACAGATCAAGAAAAACTACGTCCCTTTAAAGCAGCTTTATTGCCTTTTTTCCTATTAATACCAATTCTAAGGCGCCCATTTCTAAAGGATTTGCAAGATGCACGTCATAAGGCATCCGAATTGATCAGTGAAACATTTGAAGCAACTAATACCTCAAAAGGAGTTAAAAAATATGATAACTTATCGCATCTTTCCTATCAGCATAATTATCTCTTAAACAAGGAAATTATTGCAATATCTAAGCTTGATAAAAAGGATATCATTCAAGGAACAGTAACAAAAATCGGAATATCTAAACAAATAACTTCTCCACTTTTGTTGAAACTGAAAACCAGTGATGGACAGATAGAGATACCAACTAGTGACTACAAAGTTTTCGAATTAGCTAAAGATCAGAAACAAATTTTCAAAGATGGAAAAATTGGTATTGTCACTGAAATTAATACCGAAGAAAAGTTTTCATTTAAAGCAAAATTCATTGAGAATGGAAAAGAAGAAGAAAAGGAATTGAGAGTTCCTGGAATGCCTTTAACCTATTTTGAGGGTATTGTTGGAAAGGATATTCTATTGTTACAAAAAGGCGTTACAAGATTAGCTCACTTAGATAAAATAGATTTAGATGAAAATAGCTTCGCCAAAAGTAAGCTAAC
Organism: Promethearchaeati archaeon; assembly: GCA_013166835.1. Taxonomy (GTDB): domain Archaea; phylum Asgardarchaeota; class Heimdallarchaeia; order JABLTI01; family JABLTI01; genus JABLTI01. Next base: position 4,893 of record JABLTI010000105.1, read on the forward strand.
AATAACTGTAGAAAATCAAACCAAAATAATTAGTGGAGAGAAATTTGTCATTTCATTCAAACCATTTGATGTCTACATTAAGAAAGGAAAAGAGAAACAACAAAGACCACTTATCGAATCTCTAAAAGGAAAACCAGTATCACTACAAACAAAAGACGATCTTGATACTTTATTAAAAGGAAAAGTGACAGATGTAGCAGAGGAAATCATTAAAGTTGAATCTTTAGATGAAGAGAAGGAAGTCGTTATAAAACGGCTAGAATTCCTATACCTTTACGAAGACTCGATTAAATTGATTTACAAACCATCTATATCTTTCATTGAACGAATGTTAATGCGAATGCAAAATCGAAGACAACTAGCGTATATTGTCCCTTGATAAAAAAATGAATTAACCTTAGGACTATAATCCTAAGGATTTTCCTATTTATTCTTCTCCAAGTAATTTAGTAGCTATTAGTTTCTTCCATTTGGAAGGAATTGTTTGTGAAAGTAATCGATTTAAAGCTCTATTAGCTTCAAAGAGAAATTCTTTGGATTCATCATGAGTTGGAATATATGGAAGCTCACCAGGTTTTGTGTGTTTGATTTTCTGAGCCCAGTATCTATTCAAGCTTTTCAATTCAATATTTGAAGGCAAAGTGATTTTCACATCTTCTGCAGCTCTAAGTATTCTCCCTAATTCTTTAGATTCAATGACATCTTGATATTTAGGCAGTTTGTCCATATCATCAGTTTCATGGATGTCAAGAATAAGTCGTTCTTTTACTACTGATTCAACAACACTACCAGTATCAAAAACAACTCTTCTGGTGTCTCCCTTAGAGAGATCTTCAATATTTGATGCCATCAATTGCTTAAGTTGATCTGTCAGATTAGTAAAACATAAGAACATGTCATCTGTTAGGAAGTGTCCCTCAAAATTACCAGCTTGAATTAGTTTTTCAATAATGATTTTGATTTCTTCTTCAAAACCAACTAAATTATTTTCTTGAGCAATTATTGATATTTTTACACTTCCATCATGTATGATTTTATTCGCAAATAAAGCATAAACAATAAATGTGCTTTCATCAATGAATTCGCCCTTAGTATAACCTTCTTCAGCAATTTTCTCAAAAATTACTTTTGCACTGTCAACAGTAGTATCATACGATTTGGAGATTTCTTTTAGATGAATGATCGGCATGGATTGAGCAATATCGCTAAGTTCTGAAATTAGTTCATCTGAAACAGATAACAGAAGTGATGTTTTATCCATATGGATTGGTGCTGGGATTTCTTTTCTCTCAACCAGTTCTCGAAGTATTTCCTTCAAGGTGTCGATTTCAATATTGGTATCCTCTGCTAAACTCGTTACTTTCACTTGTTTGATTTTCTTCAAATGCATTGCTCCGACCCTCTTCCAATATGCTTGTCTAACGGTTTCTCGAGCGAATTCTTTAGTAAGAATGAAGTTTTTCGATTTATCATGAATATATCGTTCATTTAATAAAGGAACCGAGTTTATGTATTTCACCAAACGTTCTTCAGAAAGCCAGATCAAAGCTGTTATAGCAGAAATTTTTGCTTTTTGAGCAGGTTTACTTGATTTTGATAATTGTCTTCGAATAGTACTATCAATTATGTTAGCAAGATCATCATTAACAGCTTGCAAATCATCAAGTTGAGTTTTCAACTCTGTACCTTCTTCACGAAGCTTAGAAAGAACTTTATCTTTGGTTTTTTGATCCTCTTCTAAACGGTGAAGCGATTCAAGATCTTTAGCACGTTTTGAATCCTTATCAATCATCTCTTCTCGCAAAGAACTGATTTGTTCATCTCTAACACGAACAGTATATTTGAGAGATCTAACATCATCAACTTTGTTTTCCTTTCTAAAGATTTTATCAAGTCCTTTTGATATCAAAGGAAGCCTAACATCAGTATATTCGTAAATGAAGAAGATAATTATCAGAATTAGTAAAATAGGGACGATTGCATATGAAATAATTTTTAGTAATATGTCTTGCCAATCTCTTAGTGGACCATTAGGATTTACTACCTCTTTTTGAAGACTTACATTTAGAGTGTAAGCATAACTTCCTTCTGCTTCCCCATCATAAACGAATTCAACTTTGATAAAATATGTTCCATTAGTCAATACTTCACCAAGTATAGTTTCATCAGTTCCTGCTTCTAAATTCGTGGAAGAACAAATCTCAATAATTTCCGAATTATAAATAATAAGGTCAAAATTGGCTGTTTGAGGAACTTCTAAGAAAACAGATATGATGGATTGTTGATCTACTGAAAATTCAAAGTAGTCATTTAAATCTCCATCAACAACAAGACGTCCATTAAATTTGGAACTCGCAAGAGGTATAATAAAATGAGCATCATCAGGGGTATTTCCAGCATCTGTACCAGCATTCGCATCATTTTGTGTTGTAATAGTAATCGAAATGTTGTATGGTATAATGACATCAGAACCAATATTATCTATAAGATTTACTCGCAGACGATATTCACCAGGAACACTAATTGAGTAGTAAATTGACTCATTTATACCTATTATATTATCTGAAAAATCAAGTAAAGTAGGATTCTCATCATAGAATTCAATATCAACATTTGTTGTATTCAAAGGAACCAGTTTAATGTCAATGATTTCTCCTTTTACTAATGAAATTTGATAGAAATCTTCATCATCACTTCCCCACACCATTGTTCCATTTGAGATTCCTGATGAAATAATTAAAGAATCACCAAATGAATTCCCAGCATCGGTTCCTGAATTAAAATCATTTTGTTCAATTAACGAAATTACGAAACTATAATTTCCAACATCACTTATACTTGCAGGAGCAATAAGTATCGTAAAATTATCTGTTGATCTAGACGATCTTATTATGGTTTCTCGCAAACCAGCATCTCTTAGATTTTGATGAGGGTCAAATTCTGGTGTATATAATGTTAAATCAAAATTCATAATTGGATTATATGGGATCATAGTGACATTGATAATATTCCCTTTTATAACTGAAAAGGAAAAATAATCTTTGTCTTCTGAAACTAATGTACCATTATATTCTCCAGGAGAGATAAATGTGGCAAAAGCAGTAGTGTTTCCTGCGTCCCCACCTGTGTCAGCATCGCTTTGATTACTTCCATTAGTTAGAAATAAAATTGATTGAGAGCCATTATCCTCATTAATTAAACATTTTGAGTAAGTATCAATTGGTTTGATATCATTTGAATATTGACAAAATCCACTAATCAAAAAAACAAGAAGAGTTAAACCAATGATTAATGGTAATTTGTCTTTTTTTATCAATACAATTCACTTCTTTAGATTCACATCTTACTTTTTTAAATAATTGCATACTATAATGTTTTAATCTATATTAATAAAATATGAAAAATTGCAGATAAAAGTTTGCTTCGAGTATATTTCGACGAAAAAAAAACCTTCAACAACAAAAAGACTTTAATGTTGGATATCGCAATTCAAATATAAAAATAAAAGTGTGAACATTATGTCTAGTCGACCAACAGATGCAAATTCCATTAAAAGAGGAAGTTATATTTTAGCAGATGAAGAACCATGTATGGTTTTAGATTTAAGCCATTCAAAAACAGGGAAACATGGTCATGCGAAAATTAGAATGGAAGTAATAGGGCTTTTTGACAAGAAAAAAAGGTCTATTGTTATGCCATCGACGAATAAGGTTCAAGTACCAATTATTGATAAAAGAAATGCTCAAGTAATAACAATAGAAGGTGAAGAAATGTCTGTTATGGATAAAGAAACTTTTGAAACACTTTCTATTCCAAAACCAGAAAATGAAGAGCATCTCAAGAAACTTGAAGAGATTGTTAGCGCAGGTAAAACTGCAGAAATAGAATATTGGATTGTCATGAATCGATTCTCAGTGAATCGTGTTAAAGAATTAGATTTCTAAAATAACAATTCAAAGATTGGTCGATAATTCGACCTTTTAATTATTATTTTTTCTTATTCAATAGCTTTCATTGTTACTTCCTTGACGTTTGGTATTTCTTTTATGGTATTGATTATTTCTTCCCTTTTAGTTTTGAATGAAGAATCAAGAATGATTCCATCCCAGAAACAATCAGATTTTGAAATACAAACACCTGTTGAATAAACAAATTCTGTAATTAATTTATTCAATTTAGCTAGAATTTTACCACTTGTTTCAGGACTAAAACTGCTAATCGCGATTTTTAACCACCAGATATCATCATCTTTAGTTGGAAAGAATCTTAGTGTTTTGCTCTTTTTGGAATAAATAGTTAAGAAGACGTTGCCTGACCCTTCAAGATCGTTCTTTACACTCTCTGGTAATATCGGAGACTCCAATGCGTCTGCTATTTTTACTTTTGCACATTCTATTAGATTCAATGATTAACCCTCTAGCAATTACTAATTGTTATACTATTACTACCTCTTGAATTTTCATTAATAACTTTACGTTAGCGGTAAGTTG
>JABLTI010000106.1 GCA_013166835.1 Promethearchaeati archaeon
AATTGTAGGTAGCCATTACTCGTTGTTATCTCGAGCATTGTTTCAAGCCAATCAAAAATACTCCAAGTGTAAATTATCTCATCTGAATCATAATCTGTTATTTCTTTATACGAGTAATACCTTCTTGCGGAAACATAATATCCTGTGTATTGATTCAATCCTTTATCATATCCAACCATTGGTTCAATAGTTTCCCCAACATATGGATAAAATGTTTCAATGAAAGCGTTCAAGAATTCGCTTTTAGCATACACACCATTTCTACTATTATAAGATATGAAGAACCCTAAGTCTTCTTCAGGAAAGAGAATCATATTACTATGGAAGAAGATAGTATCTCCTCCATGACCCCAAGCTTTTACGTTGTTCGGATGAAATTCATATAAACCAAATCCTACACCGGACATATACTCATGTGGCAGGAATTGGTTGTCAAACATCATTTCTACTGAAGAGTCTTGTAGAATCTCAGTACCATTGTATGTTCCATTATTCAATAGAGTTAACATTAGAATCGCCATATCTGATGATGTTGAGCTACAAGAGCCAGCAGCTGGGAGTGTGACAATCTCAAAATATTGTTCCGTGATGGCTGCAAGAGGTTGTCTAAAAGAAGTGTGATTCATTCCTAATGGATAAAGAATCTCATCTTCTACGTATTGTTCGAACGACTTCCCTGATAATTCTTGAATTAGATAACCAATCAAACCAATACCATAATTTGAGTAACTGGAAATAGCTCCTGGCGGATTTACACGGTCAGGCATATAGTTCATTAGAATCTCTTCGAGTGATAAAGAAACAGGAACACTGTAAACAACAGCGGCAGGAAATTCCTCAAAACCCGGTGTATGAGTTAACAGATGTTTCAAAGTAATTGGTTCTGCAAAAGTATCAGGAATTTGGAAAGCTGTAAGATACTCATTGACATCAGTATTCAAATCAATTAATCCATCTTCTACTAGTTGCAATGCTGCGATTGCAGTAAAGGTTTTAGAAACAGATCCAATTCGAAACAAAGTTTGATTGTGTACGAATTTTGGAGGTAGATAATCGCTTCGACCATATCCTCTTGCTAGAACAATTTCATCATCTATAACTACTGAGACTGTCATTCCTGGAATATTATAACGAGATAATTGATCATAAATTAAAGTATCAAGGAAATTATTCAGAACAGTAGGGTTCGGAGGAGTTCTAGTTGTACTCTCGGAATTAATCGAATCACTAATAGTTATGAAATTCTGATTAGCTTTCTCAATAGAATTGCTTTCAGTATCAAAAATAAAAAGCCCAAATAAAACAAGCACAATAATTAAACCAAATCTTATAGTAGATTTTCTTAACAATTTTTTCCCTAGAACTTTGTGTGTTATTCACTAATATAAACCAAATCAAAAATCTAAGAAATTCTTACTATTCTGTTCTTTTGTCTTCTACATGAACAATCTTTAGTGACTGTGCATCTTCGTTTCTTTTGTTTCGTCCGATGAGTCCAATGATCATATCATTCCAGACTTTATCTTCTGATTCTTCTCCAAATTCTTTAGGACTTACGTAATTTGCCATGTCTGGATGTTGATAATAAACTACCCAACCTGGCAGATCCTCCCAAACATCCACTGAGAAATCTCCCTCAGAAGTTCCTGGAACAACAGGGCCCCACATCTTCATGATTTCAATTGCCTGAGCTCGTAAATCTTCCTCAGGTTCAAGAAGAATTAAGCAAGTTCCTTGTTCAAACATTACCCAGCTATTCTTTTCTTTCACAAGAATTTCTCGCCAAATAGCAATCTGTCTGTTGATTTCATGTCCTTCGCTCATAATTACATACAATATCAAAACAAACTTTGTTTAAATTAATTACTTATAAGGAATAAAAGAGATTTCTAAGATGAGGTAACATATTTTTCTACAATTTCAACTAGTTCATCAATTAATGTAGTATAATACTCTTGTACATCTTTGATATATTTCATAAGAAGTTTATTTCCTTTAATTCCTGCTAATACTTCTGTTTTTGACAAAAGCTCTTGAATTTCTTCTAGTTTCTTATCATTTCTATTGATTTTCGCTCGAAGCCATAATACAATTAATCGATAAAATAAAACTGGCAATCGTCTAATTACTGTATCCTCAAATTTTGGTATGTTAAGAAGATTTGATGTTATTGTTTCAATTTCATCTATTAATTCATTATTGCCAGTATCAATGTATTCATGTAAAAGTAAAGAACATAAGTCAAGTAAATAACTCCATCTTGACGGATCAGTTATTGTTTCATTATCGAGTATCTCTCTAATTTTTCTTTCTGCTTCTTCTCGCAGTATTGTATTTTTGGAATCATAGAATTTCTTCAAAATTTTCTTAATTTCATAGAATTGAATGATTAAATCATATCTTTGTTTCTTTGATTGTTTTATAATTGGTTTTAGTTCTTCTAGATACTTGTCAGCTTCATCAAATTCACCTCGATCGATACTCGCAGTCACTAATCTTCCAAGAATCAATTCTTTAGCATCTAAACGATTTGTCTTATCCAGCAATTGGTAAGCTTGTAAATTATAATCATAGGAGATATCTTTATCTAAATTGAAATAATAGGCAGATGCTAAATGTCCTAAAACAACGATTTTCTGATATGCATTGTCTCTTCTATCAATAAACGGCTTAATTTTCAAGTAGTAATCAATTGCCTTATCATAATCTCCTATTTTTGCATAATAGTGACCTAGATAATGCTGAACATATGCTATCCAATATGGTAATTTGAGTTCGGTAAAAATTCTTAGTGCTTCTTCTCTATAATCTAAAGCTGCACCTGGTGGACCAAGTCTCGATTTACAATCTGCAATAAAAATATAGAGAAATCCTACACTAAACTTGTCCTTATAATATTCCGCAATTTCTAGATTTTCTTCAGTAATTTTTAAAGCTCGTTTATAATCTTGCTTATGAAAATAAGCAGCTCCTTCAAAAAATAATAATGATATACGTTCTTTATATAATTCCTCTATCCTTTCAGTAGGTAGTTTATCTAGAATGTGTTCGCTTTGCTTCAGAATCACTAAAGCTTCATCAGGCTTACTTCGTTCTATCATTATTCTTGCTTTATGTGTTAAAGCTTCCAAATAATATTTTATTGAATCTTCTTTTTGTAACTTGGGTAAAACATCCTCAACTAATTCAAAGGCTAAATCAAAATTCCCACAACCAAACAGCGCATAACACTTTTTTAGTTTTAAAATATCTTTTTTAATCCCACTATAATTTTTCTTCTCCAGCTCATTAATGTACTCCAATGCTTCCTTACTTTGACCATATAGAATATAGTCCTCAATTTTCTTTAATTCCTTTTCAAACACAGACTAATTCATCTCATTCTAGACCAATACTATAGTTAAAATCAAAGATAATAAAACAATTTTGCTCAAAAACTCAGATTATCACAAACTATTATTAGTTTCAATTTACTCTCTATTACAATAAAATTAATCTAAAATGCAATATGACTTATGAGGTTAGATGTGGTTTTATGACATTTGATAAAATAATTGCTAATAGAAGGTCAATAAGAAAATTCAAGAAAGACCCCTTAAAAAAAGAACATATAGAAGCAATTCTTGATGCTGGGAATAAAGCTCCCTCAGCGAAGAATTTACAGCATTGGAGATTTCATGTCTATCAAGGGGAAGCAAAAGACAACCTAGTGAAATTCATTCTTAAGGAATTCGACAAGATCTCAAGCGAACCAAGTGTTCATAAGTATGCGAGATACAGTTTCCAGATAATGGATGAAGCACCAGTAGCAATTTTAGTTTATACTGCTCAAGTTATGGAGCATCCTGCAAGACCAGATATTCAATCAGTTTCAGCTGCGATACAGAATATGTTACTAAAAGCTCAAGAACTTGGAATTGGATCTCTTTGGATTTGTGATGTTCTTTACATTGATGAAACTATAATGAATCACGTTGGTGCTGAAATGCCATTACTTGCAACAATATCGTTAGGATATGCAAATGAATCCCCAGCAAGCCGAACAAGATTAACTGTTGATGATGTCACAACATGGTATGAATAAATTAGAACCTATAGTTTCTTTTCCCACATAACAATAGTATTGTGTCTACCGTCTTCTGATTTTGAATGAATGAATTCCATTTTTTCTGGAATATGCTGTAATTTTGCTGTGGTTATACAACCTAGATATTTGCCATATTTCTTGGTTCTTTCAACAAAATCTGAGAGAAGGTATTCTGCATCTTCTTCTGCACCATAGATGATTGCTTTTAACCAATCATATTCACCTGTTGATTCATCTCTTTCTAAATATTCCAAAAGTAGTGTCTCGTTTTTCGCATAAAATTTCATATCTGGTTCTTTCTCAAAAAATGATTTTTCAAGTGGGACAAAATTCCAACCAATAGCAACATAGTCTTTTGGGCCATCAGGAATTTTTTGAATCAGATCAAAAGCTTCATCTATGGATATTGGTTCACCAATATTCTCTATTTTTACTATTTTCGGTTTATTACTTTCCACCCAAAACGGAATCATTTCTGTAATTAATTTAAAACCTAATTTCTCGCCAATTTTATAAGAAGCAGTATTTCCACCTTCTGTTGCAAATCCCACAATTTTGTAATTTAATTTCTTTGCTGCTTCATCTCCAAATTGAAATAACTTTGTTCCTATTCCTTTAAGCTGATTGTCTGGTCTTACTCGAATTAATTCTATCCATGCAACGTTTTCAGTTTTCTTTCTAAGGTTCCCTAAACCTATTATCTTCTCACCTTGAAATGCTCCGTAAAACATACAGTTAATATTAGCTAATAAAACCGAGGCATACGAATTCCAATCCTCAAAGTACGTAGGCATTACATCTGTGAATTCTTTTATCTTTGAGAGATCTGCTTCTTGGAATTTCCTATATTCGATTTTCATATTACCATAATCAAATACAGAGTATTAAAATTATTATACAAGCATGCTTTTATTGAGAAAGGAGTCACAAATTGAGACTTCTAACTGTGAGTTTTCTTTTAAATATTGTAGAACAATATGGATTATGGGATTCAAAATGGAAAAAATATCTGAATTTGAAAAACAAGAGAAATTTTATGAAATCTGTCTTTACTTAATTGAGCAATTTACTGAAAATCCGAAATATCTAGAAGATCTTTTTGATCTTGGCACAGAACCAAAATTCACAAAAAATGGAGATGCACTTCTAAATAAAGTAAAGAGTTTTCTTGGAACTCCAAATGAATGGGTTTTAGATTTCGCTAGAGAGTCGAGTTTCTATAACTTAAGAAGTGGCGGGAAAAACAAAGAACTAATAAAACGTATTGAAAAGAAACTTTCAAAAATTCATAAAAAGAAGGCTATTACCTTATTTGAAAATAAATGGGTCGATGTGGAACTTGATCATCCTAAAGATGATTTGCCAAAAGTAAAAGTAGCACTTTCTTTTGATAAGGAATTCTTCAAAGTAAAAGCTGAAGTGCATGATAGTCATTTCCTGGATGGGAATAGGAGCTGGCGCTATGGAGATGGTTTTTACTTAAATTTTGTAATGCCTGAAGGAAAACAAAAGAAAGAGTGTTTCGATACAAACCGGTTTTATAGTTTAGGTTTCTCTATGGAAGAGGGAAAACCAATTGGAGTACTAGTTAATCATAATGGTACTTACTATCTGGGACATAGAAAAGAATTAACTCCTAAAATTAAAATAGATAAAGAGGAAATGAAAGCCTCTTACAAAATCAATATTCCTTTTTCATATCTCAAGCCCTTCGATGTTTTAATTGATGAAGTCAGTGGTTTTTACATAAGATATGTCAGTCAAGGAGAAGGTGATTCCAGAAAAGTTGCTTCATTAATTGATGATATACACGCAGATTCAGAAATGACGAATTATAGACGATTTGTTCCAGTAACTTATACCTTTACTGATAAATCACCATTCAGATTATCCGGTGTTTTAGATAATCGATTAGCAACAAAAGATGTGCTAAAATTAGATCTTAAGCTTTATACTCCTGAAGAGATGATTGATGTTTATAAAATGCAAATAATAGATTCCAATGGAACTGATATTTTGGAAATTGAGAAAGATCTAACGCTAAGTAAAGGTCTGAACTCAATAAAAGAAGAACTCGTAATAATGGAACTAAAACCAGGATTATACACTGTAAATGTTTCACTAAATAAAGAAAACTGGGTTAGTTCATTTTATAAATTCAAAGATGATGAGTTAAAGCAAATTGGAGAAGAAATTCAAGCTCTAACTAAACTTGGGGATACCATTCAAATTCAGAATAGTATTCATACAATTAATTACAAATTACAGCATGCAAAGAAACAGATAGCTGAATTCCATCCTCGAGAGGACCCATCCAAGATATATGAATTACTCAATGAAATCAAGAAAACAATTTCAGTTTGCAAAAAGAGTAAATCAATATTCAATAAATCGGGATACTTGTTAGCAGCAATTAATTCCCCTTTTGATAACTCCTTGCAACCATACTCTTTGGTTTTTCCAGAAAAATATGATTCAGAAAAGAAGTATACACTATTAGTTTCATTACATGGGAGTGGAGTTGATGAAGTTGGATTTCTTAGATACATGGGAGAGAAACTAGGAGAGCTTGGTGCTACAAGTTTGATCCTAGTTGGACCTCGTGGTAGACATCTTAGTGATCATTATTCCGGTCAATCAGAAAATGATGTTGTAGATATAATAACTAATGCAAAAAAGATGTTTAAAATAAAGACGACACTAATTTTTGGTTTTTCCATGGGTGGTTACGGAACTTGGAGAATGACTCTCAAGCATCCAGAACTTTTCGATGGAGCTTTTATAGCAGCGGGATTTCCAAACTTTGGAACCAATGAAGAAGACGACATGCGAAATCATATTGGAAAAACAAATGAAATTGAATACTTTGTAATTCATGGAACAGCAGATCGTTCTGTAAGCATTAAAAGTACAGATGAGTTCATTGAGAAATTGAAAAAAGCTGGTTGCTCGGTTCGTTATGAACGTATCGAAGGTGAAGATCACGGCAACCTTTCAATTGAGAATTATATAACTCAATGGTTAGGTAAATACCTGGAATGAAAAAGAAGAATTATGGTGAAAAATAGGTTATTACACCTTTTTCAACCATTATTTTTCCATCTTTTATTACATGAGAGAAATTCTTTGGATTTTCTACTACAGAAATATCTTCCAATGGATTCTTGTTACTAATGACTATATCAGCCATTTTTCCTTTCTCAATAACACCAATTTTGTCATCCAAGTGAACGCATTTTGCTCCAACTATAGTTGCTGCTTGTAAAGCTTGAGCTGGTGTCATTCCAACATTTTCAACCATATATTTTATTTCTGTGCCAGTTGTCCCATGAAAATTACCTGGTGTTCCAGCATCAGTTCCTACAGCTATTTTTACTCCTCTTTCAAAGGCTATTTTGTGAGCTTTCTTTTGAGCTATACCAGTTTCCTTAGTTTTTATCTGAACTTCGGGTGGTAATTGCTGTAAGATTTCGTCTGAAAGTAATCCTGCTAGGGCCATTTGTGTTGGAACAAGGAAAGAATCCTTCTTTACCATTAAATCAGCTGTTTCTTCATCAAGAAAAGAACCATGTTCAATCGTGTGTATTCCAGCTTTTACTGCCTTGTAGATTCCTTCTAATCCATGTGCATGACTCGCAACATGCATACCAATTCTTTCTGCTTCCTTTACCATTGCTTCAAGTTCTTCGTCGAGAAATAAACTTGTACCAAGTTTTGATTCCATTCCATGTAGTACCCCACCGGTTGTAAGTGTTTTTATAAAATCAGCACCTGCAGATTTTCTCTGGCGAACTGCATGAATGACACCATCAACCCCAGCTTTTACCTCTCCAATATTTTTATAGTAATCAATCACATACTGTGGACCGATCATTTCTTGATTTCCCCATTGAGCTACTCCATTATCAGCTACTACAAGGCGTGGTCCTGCAAAAACACCCATATCTAAGATTCTTCTAAGTGATGGAATCCAACCAGGGGATGCACCACAATCTCGAACACAAGTAAATCCGCTTGCTAAATGCTTCTGAGCATTATTAAGAGCAATATAATGCCACATGGTGGTTTTAGTTCTCATTTCCACTCGCTCAGATTGTGCACTACAAGTTGATGCTAAATGAACATGGCTTTCTACTAATCCTGGGAGAATTGTCTTTCCCTCAGCTTTTATTACTTGATCATTCTTTTCTTTTTCAAAAGATCCATCATCTCCCACCCAAACTATTTGCTTGCCAGAAATTACAATTGTTGTATTCTTTTTGATTTTTCCAGTGAGGGAATCGAAAACATTCCCATTTTTCACAATTAATCTTTTATCATTCTTACCCATGTCAATATATTCCCATTTGTAATCTAATCTGAAGTGTACACTTTTGAGCTCTTAAGCTTTTTCTATGAAAGAAATTTTGAGCTAATAATTAAAGATATACTCAATCGTTGATTGCCCTAAACTTAACACTAATTAATTTGAAGCAATTTTAATAGCTAACGAGTACGGAGGGTACCAAAATAATTGGTATTTGTGTAGGAACCCTTGATGATAAAGAAGGTCCTAAAGCCATCTGCTTCAAAGGAATTGCTCCAGATTTAGCCAAGAAAATTGTCTTTAAGACAATGGTGGGTTCATATTCTTTTACTGATTCCGAGAAAGCAGATTATAGTATAGATGAATCAATAATACCAATTCAAGAAGAAAATATCATAATTTTTACACAATTCTTCACAATAAAGAAAAGTGATGCCCGAGGAAAAGAAAAAAGATTTTCGATATCATTACTATTTAATCGAGAAAGTCGTTTAACTGTTTATCAAGAAGCATCATATTTGTCTGCTTTTATCGATAATTTAAAACAGAACATGAGAAAATCATACATCAGCGATACAGAATTTTCTCAAGATTTTCTCAAAGATTTTGATCAATTAATGCATGAATCAATTAAATTCGGAATTCTAGAAGATTCACAATTAAAAAGCAAAGTGCAAATAATCTGTCCCATTTGTAATAATATAAATCAAGTTTCTGTTCCCAAACTTTTCGCTGGTTTGAAACTAGCAGAACATAGGATCTTTAAAGGTGATATTTGTTCCCACCAATTTACAGTTTACTTAGACAGGAAATTAAATGTTCTAGGATACAAGAAATCTGATGTTGATCTAGTTGAAATAAAAGACAGAATTGGAAATTTGACTTCACCATATGATAGCATTTTCGAGGAGGTAGGAAATTGAGAGGTTCCATCTTTAAAAAGAAAAAGAAATCAAATAAATCTGATGAATTGGATACAGTAGAAGTTCCAGATACTTTCAAAGATAAATTTAAAGAAGCAGAAGAAAAGGTAGCAAAGTATTTTGATTTACTAGAATGGGATCCTTCAACAGGTCGAATTTTAATTGGGGGAGAAAGATACATCCTCATACGAGCATCAGCTATGAGATTAGGGTTTCCGGAAGCAATTGCATCATTGTTAGAACTTGATGGTGGATTAAACAATCCTTATGTTATAAAATTAATCTATCAACTAGCAAAATCCTTAGGTAGATCAGATGCTAGAAAATTCCACCTCTCAATGGGTTTTGATGATCCAATAGAAAAATTGTCTACAGGTCCTATTCATTTTGCTTACACTGGTTGGGCAAAAGTAAGCATTAAACCAGAATCTAGTCCTTCACCTGATGAGAATTACTTTTTAATTTATACCCAC
>JABLTI010000024.1 GCA_013166835.1 Promethearchaeati archaeon
CCATATATCACTGATGAAATTTTATCACAAGCAGTTCCAAAAGCAGGAGGAAAACTCAAATTAGTAATTATTCCCTGGACTGGAGTTGATAGATTAGATTTTGACTTGGTGAAAAAATACTCTTTGGTGGTTGCAAATAGTCATGGAAATGCTCGAACTGTAGCTGAACATGCAATTGCCCTTTTATTAACAGCATCAAAGAATATTATACATCATGATAGATTAATGCGAATCGGAGATTGGAGTTCAAGATTTACAAAAATGCCATCCATCAAACTACAAGGAAAAACAGTGGGATTACTTGGTTATGGTGCGATAGGAATGGAATGTGCAATACTTCTGAAAAATTTTGATGTCAAATTCATAGGTTGTCGTAGAGATCCAGCAAAATCAACAAAAGAACAGAAAGAATTAGCAGAAAAAATCTATTCAATAGATGATCTTGAGAAATTCTTACAAGAATCAGATATAATCATAAATTCCTTGCCTTTAACAAAAGATACTCGAGATATTCTTGGGGAAAAAGAATTCACTCAAATGAAAGATGGAGTAATTATTGTTAATGTTGGTCGAGGTCACACAATTCACGAGAAAGCGTTCTACGATGCTGTCAAAAGTGGAAAAGTATTCGCAGCAGGAATAGACCCACAATGGAATTACCCAGCAAGAACTGCTGTTCCTAGAAGATCAGATGGAGGAACAGACTCAATAGAAGAAACATATCCCTCAGAATATCCAATTCATGAATTTGATAATGTTGTTTTGAGTCCTCATCGAGCAGCACATATAACAATGGGGTATGAACGAGGGCACTGGCAAGATGTAATAGAAAATATCATTACAATCTATGAGGGTAAAGAACCAATTAATGTTGTAGATATTGATAAAGAATACTAAAAAAAAATAAAAAATTAAGCAGCTTATACTGCTGCTTCAATTACTTTTTTCTCTTTCTTTGCTCTTCCAATCCAACTTTTTAGTATAAATTTACCAACAATGAATTTCATTAGTTCCATTAATGCAGCAGCACCCACACAAATAGCAATAAGTAACAACCATGCATAACCATTCATTATCATTGAATCAAAAATCGTATTATGGATACCTACAGTGAAAGGTGATACTGGAGCTAATGGTTGCATAGGTACATAAATAGCAATCATTTGTAGGCTCATAGCTAAACCGATGGAACCCCATAACCAAGGATTATTGACTGGATTTATCGTGAATGTAGAACGTTCAAAACCAGATCGAGTTATGAAAACATTGAACATCTCAAAAACAATTGACATTGTGAAATTTAATGTTCTTGCATGGGCATACCAAGCTTCAGAAGACAAAGCTGTTAAACTACTTTCGTGAGTAAAGGTGAGAGCAAATGACTTCATCCATTGTGGAACATTGATTAATTCTGCGTTTATTACTCCGAGATCAGCTCCGGTAATCTCACCACTAGCATTTAATATTTCACCAACAGAAACTGCTTCTCCTACATAGGCTAAGGGGACAAATACAATCATACTTGAAGCAAAAGCTAAAATTCCAGCAATGATTGAAAAAATATAAATATCTTTCATAAAGCCTTCATCTTTCTTTCTTGGAGGTTGACGCATGATGTCAGAAAGAGGTGGATCAACACTCAGGGCAATTGCTGGAAGCCCATCAGTAACTAAATTAATCCAAAGAATTTGTATGGCAGTATAAGGTGATTTTAATCCTAAGAAAACAACACAAACAAAAACAGTCAATATTTCATCAAAGTTAGAAGCAATAAGGTACCGAATAAATTTAAGCATATTTTGGAAAATAGTACGACCTCTATGAACAGCATCAACAATGGTAGCAAAATTATCATCAGCTAAAACCATTTGAGCTGCTTCTCGAGTAACATCGGTTCCTTGAATACCCATGGCTATACCAATTCACCAGTTGTTGCTACTGTATGTCCCTTTTCTTGGAATGTACTTACAATTCGGTGTTTGTGCTCTGGACTAACTCGAGCAAATATTTTAACATCGTCAATAATTTCGAGTAAATCCTTATCAGCCATCTCTTCTAATTCTGTTCCAATTATTGTGATCCAATTATCTCCCTCGATTAATCCTATGTCTTTAGCAATTGCCTCTGCAGTAATCTTTTGATCGCCAGTGACCATCACTGTCTTAATACCTGCAGTTTTACATTTAAGTAAGGCATCATGTACCTCTGGTCTTGCTGGATCAATCATTCCTACTAAACCTAGGAAAATAAGATTGGATTCTATGTTCTCTTCTTGTTCAGTTAAGAAATCATCTTCATCAACATCAATAAGTCGTTCATCAACGACTCTGTAAGCAACTGCTAGTACTCGTAAAGCTCTTGAAGCCATATCATTATTGAGTTCCAAAACTTTATTTCTATGGTCATCATCAATAGGTAAAACTTGTCCATTTATTGATGCAAAATTACACCTTTCAATTATTACTGGTGGCGAACCCTTTGTGTAAGCAATTAAATCTTCTTCGTATTCTTCTCTTTCCAATTGTCGATTAACTGTTGTCATTCTCTTTCTTTGTGAATCAAAAAATATCTCAATTTGTCTAGGGAAATTATCTTCATCATAAAATCCTGCTTTCCTTGCTAAAACATAAAGCGCAACTTCTGTTGGATCACCAATTACTTCTATCTCTTGGGTGTCTTTATCATAATTCACTCTTGCATTATTGCATAAAAGTGCAGTTCGCAATATTTTTTCTAATTCAATATCCTTGCGAGGATCCAATTCTTTACCCTTTTCTAAGAATTCTCCTTCTGGAACATATCCTGCACCTGTAATTGCAAATTTGTGATCAATTGTTTGAATTTCTGTAACTGTCATTTCATTCTTAGTCAATGTTCCTGTCTTGTCACTGCAAATTACATCTACAATACCAAGAGTCTCAACTGCAGGTAATCTTGAAACGATTGCATTACGTTTAGCCATCATTCTAACGCCTATAGCATATGTTAGAGTAATTGCTGCGGGTAATCCTTCAGGCACTGCTGAGACTGCTAGAGCAAGAGCAGTTTCAAGAGCTTCTACCCATCCTTCCATGTTACCATGTTCTAAGTAATGTTTAACAATAACAGTTGTAAAAACAATAGCACAAATAACAACGATAATTATGCCTAGAATCTTTCCTAATTTGTCAAGATTCTTCTGTAAAGGAGTTGGTTCTTCTTTTTCTTTTTGCATTAAAGCAGCAATTTTACCCATTTCAGTTTCCATGCCAATATCTACAACTACTGCTTTAGCTCTACCATAGGTGATTGTTGTTCCCATGAAGAGCATATTCCTCCTATCACCTATAACCGCATTAACTTCAATAATTTGTTTTGCACTTTTGCTTAAACTAATTGATTCCCCGGTAAGAGCACTTTCATCAACTTTAAGACTTGTAGATTCAATTAAACGCATATCAGCTGGAACTTTTTCACCTGCTTCAATTAAAACTATGTCTCCGATTGTGAGTTCTTTCGAATCCACAATATGTTCGTTTCCATCACGAATTATTCGAACTTCTTTACTGACCATTTTTTTAAGCTCTTCAAGAGATCTCTCAGCTTGATATTCTTGAACAAAACCAATTAAGCCATTTATAAGAACAATAGCAAATATAACGATTGCATCAATATAGTCTTCGAAAATCATAGAGACAATTGCTGCAATGAAAAGAAGTCCTATTAAAACATCAATAAATTGTCTAAGAAGCAAAACAATTGGATGTGTCTTACCCTTTTCTACAAGCACATTTAAACCATATTGATCTGTCCGGCATTGAGCTTCAAAATTAGTTAATCCTTGAAATTGATCTGTGTCTATAATATTGATAACTTCACCTGTGTCCATTGCATGATAAGCAACATCTTGTTCTACTTCATCAAGACAAGCATCCAATTCTTCATTTTTGTTTTTTCTCTTGAACATGGGCATCCGTCTTTTTGATTTTCAGTTTACAGATGTGAAACATCTGGGAAGATTAAATATATAAAAGTGAGCGACAATCTCACTTTATAATAATTTTGGCAGTTTTCTGTTTTTCATATTTCTTGATGAACATACTCAATAAATTTCTCAACCAAATTTAGTCCAGAAATTATAGCGCTTTTCCTTGCCATTTCGAGTTTAGTTGCTCCAACGATTAGTATGTAGTTCTTTGGTTGTAAATACTCTTCAATATCTATAATAAATTCTGTTTCAAATTCAGGGAAGTAATTCTCAATCTTAATATCTTCTTCTGGAAATTGAATTTTTCCATCAGAATTAACCTCTAGGAAGAGGATTGCATCTCCTCCATATGAAATTGCTATATCTCTTAATTTCCAAGAAGGTTTAATTATCACTTCATTTTGTTCTAGATTTTTTTCATCTGTAGTCAATAACACAAAATAATGTTGTTTTGCTGGGAAAACTTCTTGGTCACATTTATCATGTTTTAGAATTAACTTGGTTATTTGATTAACAAATTCCTTTCCTTTTTTAGCCAAGTTATGACCGGATCTTCCTGCTTTCGCTTCAAGTAATCCTTTCTTTTTACAGTAATTTAATAGTGATTTTGTACTGCTATCTGAAAGTTTGAGCTCAGTCTGCAATTTATATCTGCCCATGGGATTTTCTTTAATGAGTAAAAGAGCTGTTACAAGATCACTGTCTGTAAATTCTGCTCGAGCACCCCTTTCACCAGTTTTAATCCAATGAACAACTTCAGACAATTAATTATTCCTCTTTCTTTTGAGTTGATTCTGTTAATTCAGACCAACACATTATTGTTTTCACTAGTTGATTAGCTTTTGACTTTCTTAAAGGATAAGCTCGAATCCAAAACTCTTTCTCATTTGAAACAACTTGAATGATTTCTACCCCAAACCTCAATATACCCCCAATTCTAATAAGATAGAAATAAAAACTGTATTTTGCTATTACTTCAGCTATATTTTGGTTAGTTATAGTATTCCACCAGAAAACGTTTCTCCATTTGATTTCTGTTTGGGTTATGTCTATTTTGTAAGTTACAGCACAAAGGAGTCTAATTATTGAGTAAAGATAAATCAAGGAGCCAAGAAACATTAAGATACTTGCACCTAGTACAACATAAACAACAGAGGAATATGAATCACCAAGAAAAATTATTCCTGGAACAAAAAAAGCAGAACCTAAAAGTAATAATGGGAGAAACTGAACTACAAGAAACAAAAGAATATCTTTCAAATCAACATTATAATTCAGACCATTTTTGATTTGTTGAATAATCTCTATTTTCTCTTTTTCATTGATTTCCTGCTTTACAGCCCTTTTTTCATCTTGTTTAATTCGCTTATCATCAATTTCGCTTATCCCCTCTCCAGCAAGTATATTTTCTTTGAAAACACGTTTTCTCTTATCATTTTCTACCTGTTTTTCAGATTCATTCATCCAAATTTCCTCTAGTAAATTAATTGCAGTAAATTCATCTACCTATTATTAACAAGAAGTAGTTTTAGAATATTCCGTTTTTCTCATACGTAAGATAACTTAATAAAAGATAAGAAAAATCAAGTGTATTTGTGTTATTGGTGAAGGTGAAACAATGGAAACACACCAGCATCCAGAAGATAAGTATTACTTCATAACCGATGAAGAACGTTGTAAAGGTTGTGGGCTATGCATAGAATTTTGCCCTAAGGATTGCCTTGGATTTTCAGACGAAATCAATGAAAAGGGTTGGCGAGTAGCAAAAATGCATCGCATGAAAGATTGCATCAAATGCTATATGTGTGAAAGAATGTGTCCAGATTTTGCGATTTATGTAAATGAGGTTGAATCAGCAGAAAAAGCTGAGACATAAATAATAATCAATGCTTTAGGAGTAGAAACAAGTGGTCGTAGAAAAACAACAACAAAAGGTTTTGACTGGAACTTATTTTAAAAATGGTAATTGGGCAATTATAGAGGGAGCTATCGCAAGTGGTATTGCAGAATTTTTTGCTTATCCAATTTCTCCTGCATCTGAAATCGTAGAATACGTTACATATAGGCTTCCAGCAGTCGGTGGGAAAGCAGCTTTTATTGTTGAGGATGAAATTGCTTCTATTAATATGTGTATTGGAGCATCTTGGGCTGGTTCAAAAGTACTCACTGCAACATCTGGACCAGGTTTTTCATTAAAGCAAGAAGGACTTGGGCTGGCATACATGACAGAAACTCCCTTAGTATGTGTAAATATTATGAGAGGAGGACCATCTACAGGATTACCTACTTTTTCTGCACAAGGAGATTATATACAGGCACAGTTTGGTTCTCATGGAGATTATCCCGCAATTGCTCTCACTCCTTGGTCTGTACAAGAGTGTTTCGATTTGACGATTGAGGCTTTCAATATTTCTGAGCAATTACGATCACCAGTTATATTCTTAGCGGATGGGGAAGTTGGGAGAATGATGGAACCAATAACTATACCTGCAGAAAAAGACATTGTAGTAATAGATCGAAAACAACCACCCAAAAATACTGACAAGTCAAAATTCAAGCAATATGATGTTTCTGGACAAGATGATCTTGTTCCACCGATGGCTCATTTTGGTGATGGTTACAAAATTTTTGGAACTGGATTAACTCATACTGAAGATGGATTGCCTAAACTAGATGAAGACTTGCACATTGAATTGATTACTAGATTATACAAGAAATTAGAAGTAAACAAACATCTCTTTCCGGAACCTTATACCTATGAAATTGAGGATGCAGAGATTGTAGTGATTGCTACAGGTATTACTGCAAGAGCAGGTTTACAAGCAGTTATGAACGCGAGAGATCAAGGGATAAAAGCAGGCTTATATAGGCCAATAACTGTCTGGCCATTTCCAAAAGATGACATAGAGAAAATCGCTCAAAAAGCAGAAATTATTGTTGCTGAAATGAGCATGGGACAACTAATTTGGCCAGTGGAACGTTTTGCAAAGAAGAATTGCACACTTGTGACAAGAATTGGTGGTACGCCACCCGAACCCAAGAAAATCTTGGATTCAATAAGAAAGCTAGTAAAGAAGTGAAGTGGAAGATGGCGGAAAAAAGTAAAGAAATTGATAAAAGCTCGATAATCAAAAGACCTCCAATAGAGCTCAAACATCCTCAGGATGCATTGTTAAGAAAGAAGGCAATACCAACGATCTATTGTCCAGGATGTGGTATAGGAACTACTATACATGCGTTTCTAGAAGCAATAACAAAATACAGTCAAATTCCACATGACCAAATTTTCGTTGTTAGTGGAATTGGGTGCACAGGGAGAGCAAGTGGCTACATCAATTTGGATGGTTTCCATTCTATTCATGGGAGAGCAATACCTTTTGCTTCTGGTGTAGATATCGCAAAACCTCCATTAAAACCAGTTGTAATTTCCGGAGACGGAGATTTGTTCTCCATAGGTTTAGGCCATCTAGCTCATGCTGCGAGAAGAAATACCGATATGACTGTAATTTGTATCAATAATGCTATCTATGGTTTAACCGGAGGTCAAGATGCACCTACAACACCAGTTGGAGCAAAAACCAGATCTACCCCTTATGGAAAGATTTCATTTCCATTTAATCTATCTCACATTACCATCGCCAATGGAGCTACTTTTTGTGCACGATATACTGTTTATGAGTTTGTACAATTATCAAAAGCGATTGGAAGAGCAATGAATCACCAAGGATTTTCATTTATTGAAGTTATTTCAAATTGTCATGTAAATTTTGGTAGAAGAAATAACCTAGGGGATTCAATTGCTATGCGACAGATGTTCAAGAAAGCTCGTGTTAGAATAAATGAAGAGGATATTGGTTTTAACTGGCACAAAACCGATATTGAATATGTAGTTGGTAAAGGATTTACTAAGATCCCTACAGGTGTCTTTCTAAATGAGAAAGATGAACCAGAAGAATTTTCGGAGCGAATAACTGATGCCTACGAATTCAAAAAGTAAGAATTGTGATATTAATATAATGATTAGAGGAATAGGCGGCCAAGGAGTCAAACTAGCTGGAACAATAATTGGTCAAGCAGCAATTCTCGATGGACGCTCAGCGGTACAAAGTACGAAGTATGGCTCAGCAATTACTGGAGGAGAAACTCGAAGCGAAATTAAAGTCTCTACTAAGAAGATAATTTATCCAAGAATAACTGATATTGATGTTTATGTTGCATTAACCCTTGATGATCTAGAAAATTATTTTGAATCGATGATTTATATAACTGCAGTTGAAGTTGCGAAAAGAATCCCAAATCCAATTAAAGAAAAAATCATACTTGCTCCTATGATTGAAATTGCTGAGGAAGCAGGTAACATGAAAGCTATGAATATGGTTCTACTAGGGATTCTTAATCAACTCTTTAATTTGGCATCTCCTGGAGCATTTATTGGGGCAATAAAAGCACTTACTGATCAACGATTCCATGATGTAAATATAAAAGCGTTTGAGAAAGGCTTCGCTCTTGATTTACACAAATACAATTCCGAAGAGAAACTAATACTAGCTGATGTCTGTCGAATAAAAGAACAAAAAGAATAAAAAAAAAGAGAATAATTAATCTCTTCCAAGTGTTCTAGTCTTATTTCTCAATTGAACTCCTTCATGGTCAGGATAGATTTTTGCCATACGTTCAAGTTCTTCTTCTAATTCCACAACGACATCTACGTACTTCTCATCTTTTGCAAATGCATTCATAGCAGTAATGATTCCATTAGCTCTTTGTAAAATAAAGTCTTCATCATTTGGATGTTCATCTGTTAAAGCCATTAGCTCATCTAGAAGTGGTATTGCGGGTTCATATTCCCCATTTCTACTGAGATAACCCATTGAATTCACTAATCCTTTAGAAAGACATAATTGTATTTCATGATTCTCTTTGTGAGTATTAGCTAAATCCAAAAGCTCTTGAATTATTTCCTTTACTGGTTCCAAAAGCTTGCGTTGTCCAAAATTAATAATCGAATTGACCAGACCTCCTGCTAAGGATCGCTGACAATTCATATTCATTGGATAGGTTTTCGCAAACAAGCGAAGTTCTTCTAGTCTCTCGAACATTGTATCATATTTATGTTTCTTCATTAAATAAGACATTGAGTTTGCTATAGCTGTCGCAAAGAGATTCTGTATTTGAGTCATTTGACCATATTCTTTTACAAGCTCTCTGAAACGCTCAAGAACTAATGCGATACCTTCAGGCGAGCCAGACATGCCAAAAATCGTAATATTTATCTCAAGTTTTTTTGCATAACGCAGAATTGCCATTTCATCATCTGGATCTTTCTTAATTTCATCAAGATAAACATCCAGTTCAGCGTTAGTTTTATCGAAGAATTCCTGTTTTTTCTTCTCATCATCATCTGTCATAGACTTATCTCCTTATCTCTTAAATGCCAAACCAGAATAAATACAAATGAATCCCAATAGCTGATATTAATCTGCCAAATATGCATTTATACTTTTAAAGTATTTTGGATATAATATTTTTTCTAGTAATTACTAACTATTTCATCTAAAGCATTCAGAAATGCTAGGTTATTTTCTTTTGTAGTAATTGACATTCTCAAATTATTTTCACAATTAGGCATGGCACTCATATTTCTCACAAGTACACCTTTTTCTTTCAGCAGTTTTTGTTGAAGAACTGCAGCATCAATGCCTTCTAAATGAAACATAATGAAATTTGTATATGACTTGTAAGGAGTGATCCCATCGATAGCTTCTAACCGTTTGAATACTATCTCCCTTTCAGATACAATATTGGAAACAATTTTGGAGAGTGCTTCCTTTTCTTGAAGAACTAATTTAGCTAATTCTAATGATGCAATATTAACGTTAAATGCTGGTAGTAATTCCTTTAATCTAGAAATAAGAAATTCATCAGCTAAAGCAAATCCAAGTCTCATCCCAGCCATTCCATGGAATTTGGACATACTCTTCATTATTATTAGGTTTGGATAATCCTTTAATGCATTAACTAAAGAATAACCTCCAAAATCCGTATAGGTTTCATCTAAAGCCACGATTCCCGGAAATTCCGCAATTATTTTTCTTAGTTTGTCTTCATCGAATTGATTACCAGTGGGATTATTAGGTGAACACAAGAACAATAACCGATCCTTCTTAGGGGTAATATTAGCCAGGATATAATCGGGATCAAGATCATATACAGGAGAATCAGTAAGGTATAACTCTGTAACATCTCCTCCCTGAACTTTTATCGCATGTTCATACATTGGATAAGTAGGTGCGATAATTACTGCTGAGAAACCTGATTTAATTGTTAATCGAACCATTAGATCAATGATCTTATCTCCACCATTACCAACTACAACTTGATTTGATTGCAGCCCATAATCAGATGTAATTATGCCACACAAGGAATCACAATAATCTTCTGGATAAATTCGTGGATCAATTTTCTTTGCTACATCTTTGATAAGTTTCTTTATAAGCTCCTCCGGAAAAGCTAGGTTTTCATTTAAACCAATTCTAACTTTAATCTTGTCTTTTATCTTTGCAGGCATAAAACCTGATTTGCCTTTGAAAGGATCATTTATTAGTTGATTTAAATTAGATTCTTTTTTAGTCAATGTCATCCCACATAAGTTCTTTTTATGTTAACTAATAGCATCACTTACTAAACTAACAAAGCTAAAAAATCTTCTTTGAATATTTAATTAAAAGACTAATTTTTGATATATCTCAAAACACTTTTGAGATAATACAACAAAATATTCCCATGAAGAAGCTCACCTTTGATTTTTCAGCAGAATGGTTTAAGCTGCTGATGATTTTCGTTGTGACATTAATAATTGGAGCACTTTTCTTCCTAATCAATAATATGTTGGGTATTTTTAACGTCTTGTTATTCATCATACAAGCAATTGTCGGAATTGTTTTTGCTGTATGGTATTTCAGGATTTTCTTAACATATGTTAAGGAGCTTCGTAAAAAGGATCCTGAAAAAAAGGTAGGAATTCCCAAAGGTTGGGCTATCTTTGGATTAATTACTTGTCTTGTAAATATCGGAATTTGGGGTATCATGTCACCTTTAGTCTTTAATTTTCCGAAAATTTACTTTCTAATTCCTAGTCTTCTTGCATTGATTCAGATTTTCTATGTTTTCAAATCAGGAAATAGAAGGGGGATTAGAGATTGGTTGTTAATCATCTACAATGTTTTTATTTTTCTCTATTTATTCAATTGGACTCTTGTAGATTTTGGAGTTGATCTTCCAAATTTCCTTGGTGTTTTTAGTCATACATTAAATAGTGGAGTTATGTGGTGGCAGCTTGTTTTTGTAAATACTAGTGCTTTCTTCTCACCAACATTTCTCTTCCCTCCATATATGCTAAATCCAAGATACTATTTTGCAATGCCAATAGATAATTATTTAGCACAAAAAGAAATTCAAGAAAAAGAGATAACAGAAACAATTTCCTTAGAGGAAAAGCAAGCGATTATAGAGAAGGATGAGAAGGATATAGCTGGGGTGGAACAAACTAAGAAAGATCTTCCTGGTGAAAGAACACCTTTCTTTGAAGAAAGGAGAAAGCAAGAACGATTAGATGAAGAAATTAAAGCTCTCCGGAGAGAGATGTCACAATCAAAGGATGATAGCGATATAAAATATGCTCAATTTATTGGTGCGAGTGATCTACCCTTTGGTTTCAGGAATTTTATCAATCGATTTGATTCATTTTTGCGACTCGTTTCATTAAGCATAATCATTGCATTGCTTGTTATAACTCCTGTTGTTTTTGTTGGTAATGTTTTCATGAATGTAACTCCAAACTATCTGAAACAAGATTATGGTTTAAAACCAGGAATGCAGCTCGTAATAAAAGGAAATGTCTTTTCAACATTCGATATAAATGGAAATGTATCTACGACTTGGAGCGATGACCTTGATAATGAAATTACTTGGGCAAAAGAATTACATGCCACTCATATTCGTTATGATGTGGGTTCAAGTGCTTTAGCGAATAATAAAACTCAAACAATATTAAGTCAGGGTTTTCAGCGGATAAGAGATGAAGGATTAAAACTAGTTATATCTGCTGCAGGCGACTATGTTTTTTCAAAACAAGAGTTATTAAATTTCATTTATAATGATTCATTATTTATTTCTCAAACATATCAACCAGATTTTATGATCATATTTAATGAAATAAATGGTGAGCTACAAGGATTTCTGAGTCAAGAAGTTTCCATCACAGAATGGATGACTTATATTGAGAACGTTACAACTGTAATAAAATCTAATAGCCCAACCACCAAAATTCTCATTACTTTTCTAGCAATAAAAAGTGGGAGTAATGATTTTCAAACACTCTTAGAAAACACAACATTAAGCATTGATGCTGTTGGAGTAACGTATTATCCTGTTTTATTTGGATGGAGATTAAGCTCTCTTCTTGCTTATAATGAGATATATCAAAATTCGAATTCTACTTTGAAATTTTGGATAAGTGAAGTGGGTATGGAATCATTCAATTTTGGAGAGGATGCACAAGCAAAATTCCTAAGCAAAATTATGAGTTTAGCTTCACTATCTACAGAAATAAACGCTGATGGTGTTTGTATAACAAGTATGAGTGATAACATCGGTATAACAGTGGATCGTGGGATAACAAGCCATCTAGGATTAATTTACTTCAATGGACGCAAAAAGAAAGCATTTGAAGCTGTCAGTTATGCTTTTGGAAAAATAAGTGGAGTAGTTTAAGAGCAAATCCTTCATTTTCTGAGCAAAGCAATTAAAAAGAAGTATATTTTATCTTCTTATATAAGAAGAACTAGAAAAAGTTAAAATAATCATCTTCGATAGATAAATCGATTTTGCCCGGAGGGGCTAGAAACAATGAGTTTTCGTGAAAGAAGATACAAAACACCTGCTGATAAAGACATAAAATTAAGATTGTTGGACTGGACAGATTTAAATGGAATAACAAAATTCCACGGTGAGCTTTACGACTCGAATTACTTTGATTCTCCTCCAAATACAACACTAGAAGTTAGATATGTTTTAAGAAACCTTGAAGCTCGTGAATTAGCGGGTGGATTGAGCCTTGTTGCAGAACATCAAAAGGAGATTATTGCAGAAGCAACTTTAGAAACAAGTATATTTGGCATCCCAGTTCAAAAGCACATAGGCAAAATCTGGCTTGTTGTTTTACCTGAATGGAGACGACTAGGAATAGGAACAGAATTATTGACAGCATTAGAGCATTTTGCAATTAGAAATGGAATCATGACCTTATGGACACATTTTGAAAGAGACTGCGAAATAGAAGAGAAATTTTACTGCGAGAAACACAAATACGTTAAAACAGGTCTTGTCAAGAAAGCCCTTATGCGTCAGAATAAACCAAAAGA
This sequence comes from Promethearchaeati archaeon, assembly GCA_013166835.1. GTDB lineage: Archaea > Asgardarchaeota > Heimdallarchaeia > JABLTI01 > JABLTI01 > JABLTI01. The sequence goes on from JABLTI010000024.1 coordinate 13,390, forward strand.
TCACCTGTTAGTTCAGAAGGAACTCCCAAGAGGCGGAATATAAGTCCCCAAATATTATATTCCCACTCTATCTTTCTTTATTATGCATAGTATAGATTGTACTGTATTTTGACCATTGATAAGCTCTATGGCAAGAGATAAAAATGTGATTCTTTCTGAAGGTATTATATCTCTATCTGGAGAAGATACTTGTCATGAGTGAATCTAAAAAACCAAAAATTGCCATTATAACCCTGATACAAGAAGGAGTTGTAAAAGTAGGGGGAGAACATGCAATGCTCTTCCCTTATGTTGAACAAATTATCAAGACAGCAGAAGATGTTGCAGATAAGATTGAAGTTATTCCATATGTAATCTCTCCTCGACCAAAGAAGCAAGAAAAGCTAGCAAGAGTTGAAGAATTAATCGAGAAAATGAAACAAACTAATGAGGGGCAGATGATCCTTGTTTCTAATGGGGCAGCTGGACCTTATGCCAATCCTTGGAATTGGGAGAAATATGGTCATGAAACAAATAAGGTGATAATTAAATTAGCAAAAGAAAGGAAATTAGATGGAATTGTTATCATGGCTCATGGGTATTCAAGTATCCCCGCGGTACTAAATATAACAACAGCCCAAGATAATGATTTGTACAATAATATTCCAATTAATAGTTACTACATCACTCATTCAAGTTACGACGAACATAAAGATAATCGGGCTCAAAGACGTATTCTCGAGACAGAAGTGCAAAATCATGCTAAGATGATTGCTATTAGTCCATACATGAGTAATCATCTCGCGGAAATCGGTCTTGCTAAGAGTAGCAGTGACACTATCCCGTTATATAATGCTTTACCAGACAAAGGTTGGTTCTCAAATAAAGTTCCTAAAAGCATAATCATGGAGATGCTTGAAGAACGAAATGAAAAAGTAGGACTAGGTCCTTTTTATGGTTCAAAGTTACCTATCAAAGATATTGTTGACGGGAAAAAAGAATTAGTACTATACTTTGGAAGAGCACAAAAATATGTGAAGGGAACAGATGCAGTAATTGCCTGTGCTAAAAAAGACACCAAAAGACACTATATGTTAATTTGCAGTGGTTCCCAATCAGAACTAGATTGGCATAAAAAGATGATTGGTAAAACAAATAATACAACATTGGCATGGGAACACAATTCAAAATTAGTTCTTGGAACAGTTCAATTAACAGAAAATAATCCAGATGCTAGAATCAGTGCTTTGTTCCTTTCTCGCCGAGAACCAATGGGTTTAGTTAGCAGAGAAGTAGTTTTAATGCAGGAAAATGGTTCTGTTCTACCAATTGTCTCTGGTCAATGTGGATTCGATGATCAATGGCAAAAAGAATTCAGCTTTGTTGTTGAAAATCCAAGTTCTTGCGAAGATGACCCCATTAAACGGAAAACAAATTCTCAGCTTGCAAAAGATAATGAGCTTTTTATTCATGATGATTGTATAAAAGCTACTCTCAAAGCACTTGATGAATTGAGTAAAATACCAGTACCAGAATTAAGAACTCGAGTTCAGCAATATAAAGAAGCCATTAAAGAAAACTATTCCCAGAATAGTTATTGGTCTTTTTATCTGCAAGCGATAGAAAAATTAGATTCAGAATTTGAATCATATATTAAAGAGAAATTAGATAATAATAATTTAGCAACAATACCTAATGTTTAGATCTTTCAAAACCTACATTAGTTTCAAAATCTCATCTAAAATTGGATTTGGATTGTTACTATCAGGGCATTCGGAGCATTCCGAATGTTTCCCACAGTTTTTTTGAGCTATTCCCGAATCAAGTAATGTTTTCTTAAAATTATCAAAAGATGTTATCTCCCCGCTGAAATCAGTTAGAAACGTCCCATACTCTCTAAAAAATAAACGTGCGATTCTTCTAAGCTTGGTGCTGATAGTAGTGAAGCTATCATCGAGATCAGAAACAATAATGTAAAGTAAACCATCACTTTTTAGAAAATTCACATTAGTATTTTTAAATTTGAGTTGATCTAAAGATCCTTGTTCAAATTCCTCTGAGAAGGAAATCAATGCATCAAAAAATCCTGAAAGTAATATTGGATTTCCATGCAGACTATGGCAGCTACCATAATTATCACTAAGTAAAGTGGATCCATCTTTAATTATAATCAAATTTTGAATCATTCTAAAACAATATCCATGGATTGTTTTAAATTTACTTTTAATAATTATCTAAGATAACAGAAGCATCTTTAACTGATTTTATTATAAAAACTTTTCATCGATTTCACTAGAAATTTGCTGATACGCATACATTTATTTTTTTAACTAATAAAATGTCAGCTGCACATTGAAAAATTAGTTATTTCCTAATTAAAATCAATCAAATTAAAAAAATTAAGTCAGAATAATGATCCATTAGAGGGTTTGATTATGGTAAAAGTAGAAAGAAAAAAAGAAGAATCTACAAGTAAAAATTCAAAAGACCCTCAAATGAATCAAGAGTCAGATGAATCTGTAGATACAGAAGAAATTTATGTTCTTAAACAAGAATTAATTGAAACTGAAAGGAAAGCATTAGGACTTTTTGAACTAACAAATGATGCCATTTTTTTGATTGATCTTGATGGTAATTATCTTGATGTAAACCAACGAGCAGCAGAAATGCTTGGTTATAATCGACATGATATGATTGGTCAATCAAAACTTAACTTCATTGTTGAAGATGAACATGAAAGCGCCAAAGAAAAACTTGAAGATTTATTAGCTGGAAGAATAATTCCAATCTATACTAGACGATTCAAGAGAAGCGATGGAACAGTTTTCCCAGCAGAAATCAATGCTGCTGTTGTCCAAGATGAAGAAGGGGAACCAGAATATATCCAAAGTGCTGTTAGAGATATTAGTGAAAGAGTTGAAGCAGAAGAAGCTCTTGAACGTGAAAGAAGGGCCTATCATCTAATTGCAGAAGCAACAATTTTTGCTACTGATATCAAAGATTTAGGACAACGTATCATCTCAGGAATTACTCATATATTAGGTTTTGACGCTTCAACATTCAGATTGTATGATCCAAATACAGGTTTGCTTTTTCCAGTAGCACAGGAAGATTTCGTTCAAAATACACCAGATCCCGCGGTTGTTCCACAACCATTGGATAGTCCAAATCATTTCTTTGCATTAGCTGCGAGGGAGAAGCGAGCATTAGTTTCCTCCAGATTTGAGGATAGAAAGTTACTCGCTCCTTTTCAAGAAAGAATGAAAAAATTAGGTATACATGCCTTCATAACTTGGCCAATATTAGATGGCAATAATCGATTATTGGGTGTTTTACAATTAGTATCATATAAACCAAAAGAAATACCGGAAGAAGATATGATATTCTTTCAAACAATAGCACGTATGTTTACAGTAGCCTTAGAAAGGAAACGAGCTGAAGAAAAACTAAAAGAAAGCGAAGAAAAGTACCGATCATTTGCTCAAAACTTCCAAGGAATTGCTTATCGAACAAAAATAGATTGGACTCCTGTTTTCTTTCATGGTGCAGTGAAGGATATAACTGGTTATAGTGAGAATGAGCTTCTTTTCTGGAATCCAAGATGGGAAAATATCGTTCATCCAAATGATAAGGAATACGTAAGTAAAATGGAAAATGAATTACGAATAATTCCCGGTCATGTAATTGAGATAGAGTATAGAATAATAAGAAAAGATGGACAAATTCGATGGATATATGAAATAAGTCAGAACATTTGTGACGAGAACCGAATTCCAATTTATATTCAAGGGGCGATTAATGATATTTCTGAGAGAAAACGTACTGAAAACATGCAAACTATCCAACAAGATCTTGGTATATCATTGAGTTCATTAACTAATCTAAAAGAAGCATTGGATTCAGTACTAAAAGCAACATGTAGAATTGACGTAATAGAGTGTGGGAGTATCCACCTTGTAGATAAGGATACTGGTTTTCTTAATCCTATTTCAACAAAAGAATTGAGTAAAGAGTTTGTAGAAAAAATATCCTATTTCTCAACAGAATCTCCATTCACTAAAGCAATTATGACTGGTCAACCCATTTATAGTGACTTTAATGACTTGATTCAAGATATCGATGAAAATATCGTAAAGAGTGAAAAACTTCATGCCCTAGCTAATATCCCAATTTATTCTGAAGATAAAATCATAGCAATGTTAACTTTAGGTTCTCGAACTTCAGATACAATTCCAATGAATACTCGAAGAACTTTAGAAATAATATCTTCAATTATTGGAGGAGCAATTGCTAGGATTAGAGCTGAATTTGCTTTGAGAGAAAGTGATGAGAAATATAGAACATTTGTACAAAACTTTCAAGGAATTGCTTATCGATTAAATAATCAAAACGAACTGTTATTCTTTGCAGGTGCAGTTGAAGAAATAACCGGTTATATGTCAGAAGAATTAGTTGCTGGAAAATCAAGTCGTGATGAAATTATTCATCCTTATGATTTAGAAGAATTAAACAATAAGCTAAAGGAATCAACAAACTATCCATCAAATATTGGAAAACATGAATATCGAATTATTACGAAAGATGGGCAAATACGTTGGGTACAAGATATTTGGCAACCATTAAAGGATGAGGTGGGAACTGTTGTTGGGTTCCTCGGATCAATGCACAATATCACTGATAGAAAATTGGCTCAGAATGAGATTCAAAAACTATATCAGGATTTAGAACGAAGAGTTGAAGATCGAACAGAACAACTAACAGCAACTAATAAAGAATTAACAGCGTTCTCCTATTCGGTTTCACACGATCTAAGAACTCCAATCCGGCATATTGGAGGATTTGCAACTCTTTTAGAGAAACGAATAACCTCCATAGAAGGCGTGGATGAAAAAATAATTAGCTATACTCAAAAAATCATAGATTCAGTAGAGGAAATGAACAAACTCATAGATGGTCTACTAACATTCTCAAGAATGAGTAGAGTTGAAATGGTGAAAATAAGAATTAATTTCACTGAATTAGTTCAAGATGTCTTAAACGATTTCCAAGTAGAACTAGGAAATAGAAAAATAGATGTGACAGTTAGTTTCCTCCCAGATGTATTAGGTGATCCTTCATTATTACGATTAATTCTGGTAAATCTAATAGCTAATGCTTTGAAATTCACAAAGAAAAGAGAGATAGCAGAAATTGAAATCGGAACAATGCCATCAAAAGACCCAGATAAAATAACAGTCTTCATACGCGATAATGGTGTCGGTTTTGACATGAAATATTATGATAGATTATTCGGTGTATTCCAGAGACTTCATAAAAATGAGGATTTTGAAGGAACAGGTATTGGGTTAGCAACAGTTCAAAGAGTTATTAGAAGAATGGGCGGAACAATTTGGGCTGAGAGTGAAATTGACAAAGGGGCTACTTTTTATTTCTCAATACTTGCAGCATCTGTCAATGATGAAGAACAGTAGAAAGAGGTTTAGTTTTTTATAGTCTATATTTCCACATTGGAATCAATTTTGTAAATGCCTTATCCTCATCATTTTTTTCAATATTCTCGAATAATTCCAACAATGAATCTTTTACAAGGTATATATTGCTTGTAGATGTGGGATAGCTTAAGGCGAAATTTAGTAGTGGAAAGTACTTTTCTTCTAATTCTTGTACTGCATTAATCAACATGGGATACAATCCATTTGGAATAGGCAAATCTTTTACCCAAGCAATTGCCTCTGTAACTGTTGGTTCAGAACCTTCAGCTATACTATAAGATGCTATTGCAATCTGATTTATTGCTTCTTGACAGTACTCAAAAACAGCGTCATGATTCAGGGTCCGTCTAGATCTTAGTGCTGCTTCATGATTCCTGACTGCTTCATTCACGATTTGTGAAATTTTATCTGGATCACTTATCATCTTTCTTACCTTTAATCTGTGTAATTATTGATTTTCTTTTGTTAAATACTATTCTAATTTATTTACCAACCCAGCTAGCAATATAGTAATGATTCTTTTCAGTAGAATCAATATTTGGATTCTTTTTCATCCATTTTCCACCAATTTTCTGTTCTTTAACTGTTAGCTCAAAATGACTTAGTGCAATACCCATATCCATTTGCTTCATTGGTGGTAACTCATCAGTAGATTGTTTACGACTTAAACAAAGATAAAAGTGATAGGTATCCGAATTTTTCTCTTTGACGATTCTCCAAGGTTCTTTATTTGCTGCAGAAGGTCCGATACGCACCATTTCTAAAGCTGTTGCATATTTCCCAGCAATATCTTCAGTTAATGGTGTGGAAAAATCTCCAATGAAAAATAATTCTGACCATGGTTTTCGTTTTCTAGATCCAATGCTCCAAGAAATGATTTTCTCATAAGTTTTTGGTTTGTCCGATGAATAACCAACAGGAGATGTTGCCGCAATATATTCGTCTTTTTTGAGTTTTGTACAATCCTCAAATTGACTATACCTAAAGGTTGAACCCAACCAGACAGTACCTAAACCAAGCTCAGTCATTTTCAGAATAATTTTTTCAAAATTATAACCAAAATCTACAATATTTTTCTCTTCTTGATTCAGAATACCAATTATGAAATAACGAGCGCCCCTAACGAATCCATAAGTGCCAAGTCTGCGTTTTTCTGAAGGATCATCAAATCCACAATTAATTATTTCAAAACGACTTTTGCCACCAAATGGACCTGTAAATTCCTTTTTCAGGATTTTAGTGATCTTTTCTAGTTTACTTGATTCAATTTCAAGATCCTTATAGGCTCTTCTTGAAGTGCGTTGATTTATTATTTCAATTATGGAGTTTTCAAATTTCATAATCTAACATCTTCATTATAAAGAAAAAAAGGTAATGGTTAAGAAAATTACCACTACAATTGCTTAGTAATCGTCTTTAGCTACTTCTTCAATGTAGTCAATTTGTTTGAAGAACTTTCTCCTTTTCTTATCCTTTTTCTCTTCATCCATTAGGATACCTTCTTGCTCAGGCCCTGGTGTAATTACTGGTTTAGGTAGTTGTGATGGGAAAAATAGTGATCTTAAACCTCCAATAAAAGCAATTGGAAAATACACAAGACCAACATAATATGCGATATAGAAATCCATGTCAGGATAATACGTGAGTCGATAAAAGCTTCTAAACATAAGAACGCTAGTTAACCCTATTATTGCTGCAGCTGAGAATACAATCCCCGCGATACGTTGAAGTGTATTACTTCGCCATCTGTTTTTTCCAAGGAAAAATGCTGAACAGAAGAGAAAGACTGTACTAATGATTATAAAAATGAAAATCACTACAGAATAATTTGGCAAATCTCGAAATGTTCCCGAATCAGCATATGCCGACTCTGGATCTAGGCGATTATATTGGTTCCATGCGCCAAAGATCCAAATATTCTCAATCATAGATTCACCACCTACATCAAAATTTCTCCATGAACTAGGAATGCTTAGAATCATAATATTGCCTAAAACAACTATACAAAAAAGTACTATTAACGTTCTACGATCTTTAAACTTCTCAATTGGTAATGTCAATAAAACAAATCCTTCACATAAAAATAGCGTTATGTAAATATAAAGCTAATTAAATAAAAATGATTAATGGAAGTTTTGAGTTGGGTGACTCAAAACCTCATTAACTGAGTGAGGACACTCTGGGAGATAAGTCTATGTTAGCTATTTGATATGCGACCATCGCGAAGTTGCAACATGAGATCAGTTCTTTCCCAAACCATTGGATCATGAGAAACAATAACCACTGTAACTCCTGTCCTTTCGCTTAGGTTTCTTAGTAATTGGATGATTTCATTCCCTATCTTAGTATCTAAGTTTCCAGTTGGTTCATCAGCAAAAATAATGGTGGGATTATTGATAAGAGCACGAGCAATGGCTACTCTTTGTTTTTCGCCACCGCTTAATTCCTTAGGTTTGTGACTAGCTCTTTCAGCTAAACCTACTTGTTCTAGGATATTCATCGCTCGTTCACGATCAGCTTTCTTGATACCATCAGGAATTAAAGGTAAGAGAACATTCTCTAAAGCAGACAAAGTAGGAATTAATAAGAAATCTTGAAAGATAAATCCAATTTTGTTTTTCCGGATATCTGATAATTCATTCTCAGAGAGTTCTGTAATGTCTACGCCATCAATAATTGCTCTACCAGATGTAGCCGAATCCATGCAACCTAGAATATTTATAAGAGAACTCTTACCAGACCCGCTTGGTCCAGCAATTGCAATTACTTTTCCTTTTTCAATGCCAAAGGTAACGTTATCTAATGCTGTAACCATTGAAGGCAAGTCTGGGTTGTAAATCTTGTAAAGATTATATGCTTTAATGATATAATTATTCGATTTATCTAATTCGCTGTTTTCGAGGTGTTGTATTTGATCTACCATTTCTTTATTCCTCCTAAGTTGCTCTAAGAACCTCCATCGGTTTAATTCTTGCAGCTCTAATGCCAGGGATTAAACCACCAGCAAGTCCAAGACCTAAACCATACGCAAGTACCTGGAGTACAATTTGCCAGGTTATTGTAACAAATGTTTGACCAGCGCCTAATTGAACGAAAAAGATCAATCCGCCACCGAGAGCAAAACCTACTAGTGCTCCAATTAATCCAATTGTGATTGATTCTAAAATAATGTCTAAGAAAATTGATCCATTTTTCCATCCAGTGGCTTTCATTATAGCAAATTCTTTCATTCTTTCGCTTACTCCCATGAGTTGAGCGACAACTATTGCCATACCTCCAGCAACAATTACAATTATTATAAGGATGGTTTGGAATATCTCAAAATTTGCCATAATTTCACCCATGCTTTCGATTTCAGCTCCAAGACCAGTAACAGATAATTTTGGTTCTAGTTCTTCTAGCTCAGCAATATAAATATCCGTTTCATCAACACTTTCACTATCAAAACGAATTCTGGCTCTATTATATCCTTCTTGTTCAAAGGGAAGACTAAGGGTGTTTATTTGTAAACTAGTATTGACGGACATAACGAAACCCGGATCAAGAATTCGGGTCATTTCTTCTCCTGCATCATAAACTCCTACAATTGTAACTGGAACGGTGTAAGTATAATTAATTGGTAAATCAAATGATTCGCCTAAAGTGAAGACTGAGGAACCACCTTCAAGAATGTAATCAGCAATAATTACTTCAAAATCATTCTCAAAAAGCTGCCCTTCAGTTATTTTGGTTGTTGGTCCCTCAAAAGTAGCATCATCATCCGGATTTACTCCTTTGGCTCCCAGAGCTACTGCACTCATATCCATGCCTGGACCCATCATGCCCCCTTCGATAGTTACATTATCTGCAAACTGCCGGAAATTATTAACTACAACTTCTGGACTGAGAGCTAGTATTTTATCACTCGAATCAATTGTTCGTATAATATCTGAGATATTTTTCGGAAGTTGAGAAAGTGTTATTTGTGTATCATACTCTTGAACTTCTACATCACCAACTGTTTCTGCAACTGCGTCTCCTAGTAAACTGTCGAAACCAGCAGAAGCTGATGAAAGAGTTACCATTAATGCTATCCCGATTGCAATTCCTACAATAGATAGTGCTGCAACGAGTTTCTTTCTAAAAGCATTCTTCAATGCAAAACGTATTGTCTGAAATACCAATTTTTTAATCACCATGTCATTTTTTCAATAAATATTTTGTTCATAAATTAAACGGTTTTTGTAGAGATAAGTATAAACAAAACACAATCTTTATATAAACCTTTGCAAACATAATAAAATTGAGCAAGAATGTCAGAAGAATTGCCTAAACTAAAGAAGAATCAAAGGAAAGAGTCAATTTTAGATTCAGCTCTAAAAGTCATGTGTGAAAAAGGGATAGATGCTACGACTATGAGAGAAATTGCTAAAGTTGAAGGCATTTCTGAAACACTATTGTACCGGTTCTTCAAAAACAAGCAAGAAATATTTTTTGCGCTAATACAATCACGTGCTGAGAGAACTTTTCAAGGTTTGGAAGAATTGGTTGAAACCATCAAAGGCATGATTCCTGATCCTAAAGTAACGTTACCAATTATTTTGAAACTTGGAAAAAACAAGATGCTAGAAAATAAAGATATAATTTCTTTAATGATTAAGGAAAAGGAAAAAATGAAAGGGCAATTTAAAGGAATGAAATCATTTACTGAAGGTTCTATGAATGGGTCCTTTGCCATCAAGCTTTTTGAGCGATTTCAAAAACTGCAATTTGATTCGATATTTACTAATTATTTTCAACGATGTCAAACTGAAGGAAATCTAAGAACAGATATTGAACCAAAATATGTAGCAAGAATGTTTCTTGGTTTGATGATACCTCCAACACTCCCTCCCTTCGTAGGTTTTAAAAATCCAATGAATGGGTTTGATGAGGAAGCTCTTGATGAATTTATTCAAGCACAAACTGAGATTTTCCTACAAGGAATCTTGCCGGTTAAAAAGAAGTGAGTTTTTTCAGGGAAAAAATTTTCCTATAAAGAATTGTTTAATAATTAGATGTTGAATTAAGTTGTTTGTGTACGTTGAAAAGCGTAAATATGGATAGGAAGGTATGAGTTTTGAGTGAAGAAACAAAGAATCTACTTCTCAGATTGAAGAAAGAGAAGAAAGTCAATAAGCAAATTGAAATTATTAAAAAACTTAAGGAACATAATCAAGAAGAAATGGTTAATCACGTTTTATTAGTTCATCTTGATCGGAAAGATCATGATGCCTTAAGAATGGAAATTCTAAATGCTATTAACAGTAATGATGATGCTATTGTAAAACCTCTTGCTCAAATTCTAAGTGATAAATATGAACCACTTTCTGTAAAAGAAAAAGTAGTTCAGTTATTAGGAGAGAATAGAGGGAAGAAAGCACTAGGAGTTTTATTGTCTGCTGTTAAGAAATACAAGGATGCTAAATTGGTAGATAACATTTCTTATGCTCTTACATTTTTTGAAGATGATCGAGTCATAAAACCACTAATTAAAGCCCTACGACATGATGAATTGCGTTTACAGGCTCTAACTGGTTTAGCTAGAAATGAAACTTTGTTACTTGGTTCAATGGATTTAATAAAAGAATTAACACTATTAGAGATCACAAAGAGCTTTGAAAAACTTCACTATGAACAAATAATGGATACAATTTTTGATGAATTCGGATACAATGACAAAGAAGAGTTATTTGCTGCTGTTAAAAACAAATCCATAAAAAACAAGATCGATGACTATCGGAAGAAACAAGCTGATATTAAAAAGACCTTGAAAAAAGTGACTAGATAATCTCATTATTTTCCCTTTTTTATTTTTGCAGTTAACTCTAATTTTATATATTTGAACGTTCAAAACACATTTAACGTTTAAATGACCCGAACAACTATGGTCAAAAAATCATGTTTACCCCTTCCACAAAAGATTGGTAGCCTTTATTTATTGACCTGGAAAGTTGAGTCAGTCCTTTAATTCGTTTAACTTTGTTCAAATCCCAGTAATTGTCAGTCCGGTATGCCCCAATACTGGATTGGCTTTTCACTATCTTCTTATGATTCTTAGAGTTCTTCTGTAGATAACATAAGATCAGCAATGTTTGATGGAGTAAAGAACCCGTCGAAATCTCCAAATCTCTGAATATACTCAATGATGTGGTTTGATGTTTCAGTTGGTTTTGTGAAGATTTGTTTTATTCCATCCTCTTCGCTTCCAAAGTAGTTTTCTGAAGTAAACTTTATTTCTCGTGATTTTTGTATCTCAATCACTTTCTCAATATTGGTCACTTCATATGCAAAATGATGAATTCTGCTACCATATTTTTGACAATATTTCTCAACTATTGAGTCATCAGATAACCCTTCACTAATGACAATAACTGGTAAAGTTTCATGTAATTTCAAAGCAACGGTTGTAGCATTAGAGGATATGACTTTAAAGGTCTTATAATGACGAACAGGGATATAATTAGTTAATTCAGTCATCAGCTTCTCTCGTTCCCCTCTTTTAACACGATAAGCAATATGATCTAATCTGACAATATATTGATCAATTCCTGAATCCAGTCGATCCTTCTCTACTTTCTTAAATTCTTCAAGCAAGTTATTTTTCTCCTAGATTTATTAATAACTAAGAATTCTTTGCTTTCAATTTAAATCAATCGTTAAAAAAAGTAAAGTAGAAAAAAACTACTTCTTAGATAATTTAACATGAAATAGCAATACTCAAAAATCAAGTTGTTCTAAACATCTCAGAAAAACAAAGGGGAAACATAATTTGGAAATTACAAAAGAAATACAAGCTTTTCTTTTAGAAGAAGGAAAGAATCGATTTCTGAAATATATAAAAATTGATACAACATCTGATGAAGGAACAGGAACGTTTCCTTCAACTCAAAAGCAGTTTGATCTTGGAAAAATATTAGTTAACGAGTTAAAAGATCTAGGATTTGAAAATGTAATACTAGATGAATTTTGCTTTGTGTATGGTGATCTTCCTGCAAGTAAAGGATATGAGAAATCTCAACCAATTGGATTATTAGCTCATATGGATACTTCTCCCTCTGAGAGTGGGGCAAATATTGAACCTGTTATTCATGAGAAATATGACGGTAAACCAATTACATATCCAAAAAATCCTGATATTACATTAACTCTGCAAGACTCACCATTACTCGAGAAATTCAAAGGAATGGACATCATTACTTCTTCTGGTGATACATTACTTGGAGCGGATGACAAATCAGGTATTGCAGGAATTATGGCCGCAGCTGCTGCTTGGCATAAATATCCGGAATTAAAGCATGGTCCTATAACTGTATGTTTTACACCTGATGAGGAGATTGGTCATGGTACGACAAAAATTGATATGGATCGATTACCCAAATTCTGCTATACTTTCGATGGTGGCGAGATGGGAGAATTGGAGATTGAATGTTTTGATGCCTGGAAAGCAACCATTACTTTCAACGGAATAAGTGTACATCCTGGTTATGCGAAAAATCTCATGGTAAATGCAATAGAAGTAGCCTCACGATTTGTTTCTCAAATTCCTGAAGCAGAAACTCCACAGCATGTTGAGAAAAGAGAAGGTTTCTATCATCTCTACAAAATGGAGGGTGACTGTGTTAAAGCGAAAACAATATTCATTTTGAGAGATTTCAAAAAAGAAAACAATCAAAAAAGAATGAAGTATCTTGAGAAACTCAAAGTTGCATTTGAAGAAAGGTATCCTGGTTTAAAGATTGAACTAGATTTCCAACATTCATATGAAAACATGTTAGTCTATCTAGAAGAACATCCTGAAGTAATCCAGAAAGCAGCGGATGCAATAAAGATGGCAGATCTAGAACTTCATCAAACATTAATTCGTGGTGGGACTGATGGAGCACGATTAAGTGCTCGAGGAATACCTACACCAAATCTTTTTGCCGGTGGTGTTCTTTTCCATTCATTGAAGGAATACATTCCTATCCCAGCTTTACAAAAGTCTGCTGAAGTTATACTTTATCTTGCAAAAAATTGGATAGGATGATTATCAATCCACCATTTCAGGTGCCAATGACTTGTTTATAAGCACATTCGCATTGGCTCTCATATTACCTGATATTACACCTACACCAACAAGTGAAGCTGCTTTAACTTTACCAGTTCTATTTATTATTTCACTTTTAGGAGAATGCATTGTAATTTAGAGAAAAGAAATAACTGATTAAAGAACTAAAGACTAGTCTTTAATCATCCTTTTTTTTTACATTAGTTTCGATAGAATTCTTTTGTTTCCAAGTATTTAGCGATGTCTTGCTCTTCATCGTTAACTAAGACTTTCACGTGATTTTTGGCTAGTTGTAATTCATAGATATTTTTGTTCTTTTTGAGTTTACCAATACTTCTAAATCTTATGCTAATGTTGTCTGATAAGTTTGGTATGTCAAATACACTAATAAACCGACGACATTTATCTCTAAAAGTGATTTCTGGATCAAGGTCATCTATGTCATCATCATCAAAAATGAAATCTATACAGAGACAACCATTCTCCATTCTCAATTCACAATTACAGAATTGATTAACGAATGTACGATATTGGTTTGCACGAGAGATTCTTGAAAATTCCTCAATTTCATCTACAAGTATGAGTTGAGAGGAGTAATCATCGAAATCACTAATTTGATATCCAGGACTTGTATGATCAGCCATTGCATTGAGAATTTTCATTTTACCATAGAGGGTAGCAAAATCCAAATCTTCTAAAGGTAAATCGTCAGGATTACTAAATGTTAAATCAATATTTGAAAATGAATTTACTAATTTCATAAGTAAATAAGAGCTCATTATTCCATGTTGATAGTATTCAAAATCATTAGCATATCGCAAAACATTCGACATTGATTTTTCAATTTTACCTTTCCCAACAAAGATTCTTCTTAACATAAATTTTTCTCTCTCATCAATCCCATCTAAATATTCTTTGAGTTCTTGTATCAATTGAGGGTCAGGTTCTTGGTCTCTTGCAATCATTTCAGTAATTCTACCAATTCTATTATAAGGAACTGCTATTAATTGCAGTTCTTCGTATTCCATACCACTAGTATCAATGGACATGCTAATTTTATATGAAATCAATTCTACAAGATGCTCTATAAAAAATTGCTGGATATTTTCGTATTGAAAAGTGAATTTGCTAAATTCTGATATTGAGAAAAATGGTAGTACTTTTCCAATTGCGGTATTAATCTTATTTATTTTCTTTAAAGGATAACCCAAGTCGTGTGCAAGTGATATTACGCATCGAATTGCATCATCTAATTTGAGAATACCAATTATATTATCTAAGTAATCATAGAAATCACCAAAAATGTTTGGTTGATCTAGTTCTAAGTAAAATTCTCTCTCTTTTGCTTTATTTTTTATTTGTCTCTCTTTATTTACAAATAAAGATGAGAAAACCGGATTGTGAAAAATATATTCTCCTAAGAAATAAACCCATAAACAATGTAAAGTATGATCTCTATAAAATGATTCGGAAGCAAATATCAATTCTTCAAAATCAACGAATTGGTTAAAATATTCAAATAGCTGATCGAATCCTTGCTTGTCAGGATCAATGTAAACCATTGCTGCTTCAAATAGAACTTTCCAAAGCTCCTTTGCTGTTTTGATTTTATCATGAATGTCATCTTTTTTTTGCATTGCTTTGATATGCTTAATTACAAGTTTCTTAAGTTGTTTCTGATCAACTAGAAATTTGATCTGGTTTTCTTTAATTAATTGAAGATAAAAATCCATGACAGTGTTTTCAGTTATTAATGGCATTTTTTTCCCCCGAAAAAAATTTCATCTTGTAAGGTGTTTATAATATATATCTGTTAATGTCTAATTTCATTAGCTAATAATATATTTTTTCCAGAAATCTTTTTTTATATGGGTAAAAGATGAAAAAATAAGTGAAATCACATAAACTAAGATAAAGATTCACTATTCACAAATGCTCTTTCAAAACGTTTAATTATTACAACCACCATTCGTTTTAAAGGAAATACTCCGATTTAAATTAACAAATATTTAGCAGATTAATTTGCTTGGAGCGGGTAATTAATCATGAGTGAAAAGAAGAAAACTACAAAAAAGAAAGAAGAATCAAAAGTGAAGAAAAAATCTACCGTTAAGAAAACTACTGCTAAAAAGGCAACCCCAAGCAAAAAGAAAACTGCTTCAAAACCAAAAACTCTAAAGAAAGAAAAATTAGCAGAGGGCGTAGATGATTCCTTGTTATTAGATGGAATTTCATATATAGAACATAGTAAATTAGAATCTGCGTTAGAGTGCTTTGGTGATTTCTCTAAGCAATATCCAAAAAGTCATTTTGGATGGTACTATCTTGGTTATACTAAAATGCTTCAAAGCAAAAAGAAGGATGCTATAAAGAATTTCAAGAAAGCAACCAAAATAAACAAGGAATTCCTTCCAAGCATCTATTATGAAGGCTTATTAGAATTTGAAGAAAACAACTTCGAAACAGCACTGCAAATATTTGATAGAATAATGTTGAATTTCAACACTGATGTTATAAAAGAGAGTAATTTTAATATTCCTTATTTTGTAGCCATTTGCCATCACTATCTAGGAAATTTGCAAAGAGCTGAAGAATACTTTCTATTCGCATATAATCTCTCGCCTGATGATCCAGTTGTGCTTTACTATAAAGGATTCAATGAATTGGCTCTGAGAAATTATGATTTTGCTATGGAGACTTTCAAGAACTTATTGCATGTGGATGTAAACAATCAGAATTTCTGGGACCTTGTGAAAGGTTATAGTTATTATTATCATAAACATGAAGATAAGAAGCAAGAGGAATCTGAGGAATAAGAAACTTATTCACAGTTAACCTCTTTCCCACTTTAAGACTCGAGTGTGAAGAATCGGGTGATTGAATGACAATAGATTTAGAGGAAATAAACACTCGAATAAATAGAGCATCAAGTAAACTCGTTTTTATAACAGGAGAGGAGGGAACAGAATACCAAAAAATCTCCTATCGAAGATTAGCAAAAAAAGAAAATTATTCCTATATTCTATTCAAAGAATTGTTGACTGCATTAACAACTATTGATGGTAAATTAGCCCAATTTCCCTCAATAAAAGATCAATTAATCGCTTTAACATCTGGATTTATAATAGAAGAAAAATCTATGGGGGTAATTATTGATAAATTCGATTTTGACATAATTAAAGAGGTGCATTTGCAATTAAGAATCTATCATGAATTCAAGAGTTATTTGAAAGATCCAACTGTAAAAGGAAAACTTGTCTTAGTTAATTATGGAAAACCTTTGAGAGATATGTTTGAATCCGATTTTATTAGAAAGTGCTCAATAGTTAGAATCTAGAACGTGAAAATAAATTTTAATTTGGAGTGTTATTAATGGATAAAAATGAAAACACTGCTACAGATTTTACGACAGAAGAAAAACTGATTCTAAAACTAATAAAAGGAGTTTCTAAAAAATATCATAATCAAATAAAATCACGATTAGAAGCAAAGAAGAAACAAAAAAATAAAAAGCAAAAGCTTCGTGAGAAATTCTTTGATAAGCAAAAGGATCGTAAAATTCCTCGAAGACAACAGATAAAGCTACAATTATTTCCTGTAATGCTATCACAAGCAATAATTCAAGGCATACCACTTAGAGAGCCAAAAAGAAAGGAGAAAAGTAGAGAAGAAATAACACCCTTGCTTTTTGAGGTTGAGAATAAGTTTCTAATAAAAAAAGATGTTATCATAAACCAACAGCATATAGAATTTAGTTTAGATATTCTCGAGTATGTTCCCGACAAAGTATATCTCCAAAGGATTGATACTGATAATAGCAAAATGCTTGTAAAAATGTTTGTAGATTGGGGGTATCTAGATGAGAATCTTTTGCATTTATTCCTTAATTCAAAAAAAGAGGAAATTGCTATTTGTCAAATTGTAGTTCTAGATGAAGCAAGGAATTTAGTAGGAGTTTATCCATTAAGACATATTTCAAAATTGATTAGAGACAGGAGAGAATCTGCTAATTCTTTATTTATTGGGCAAATAACTAATTTAAAACCAAATACAGTATACAAATATCGAATTGAATGTTATCGAAAAGCAGACAAGAAATTATTTGCTGGTACAAGATTCTTTATTTTTAGAACCGCATTTAACCTTTCTCAGAAGAATAAACCTTTGTTCTTAACAGTAAGTTCCGATTTACATGCTGGACGAAAAGGCGGATTTATGCGTGGAAAAGTTCAAAGAAAAGTGATAAAAGGAAATGAGGATTTAGCAAGAGTTTTCTCAAGTGTCGCTGCTACTGAAAACCAAGTAACTTTTAATGAGGGGTACTCATTAGCAATAGCTACAGGTGATTTAACGGAAAATGCATCATATAGCGAATACTGGGCAGATTTATTCAAAAGATGTTCTGTTTTATGGAATCATGTACCTCTACTTACAAGTATAGGTAATCATGATTATTATTGTGGAGGAAAGAGAAAAGGAAACATGATAGGTGGGTTAGAAGAAGATTGCCGATATTGGCA
>JABLTI010000228.1 GCA_013166835.1 Promethearchaeati archaeon
TAATGAGAGTACCAGTAATTTGCGATGTCTAGTGTGCGCTTTATCTTGAAAATTAGATAAAATTCCCTTCATTGTTCCCACCCTGCGACAAATGTATCGCAAGTGCAATATATATTGCCCTATTATTATTTTTAAATATTTAGTATATCATTATCCAGAGAGCGAAAAAGGAAAAGAAAAACAGCAGAAAAAGCTAAGAGAAATTATCTATCAATATTAATCAGAGATTACTGAACAGTTCTGAAACTGTTGCTTATGAAATATTAAATAGAAACGTGAGTATAGTATTCTTGTAAGTTATTTAGAGGGAAAATAGTGAAAGAGGAAGTAAATAGAATACTACAAGAAGAAGATCCAGAAGTAGATTATCAGAAACCGATTTTGATTGGTGCAGGAATATTAATAGCTTATTTTTTGTTGTTTGGCTATGAAACATTGTCACTATGTTTTCAAAGTGAACTTCATTATTGGATATTTGGGTTTCCCACTACTACTAATTATTTGCAGATACAGATTGCAGTTATATCAATAATCTGTATAAATCTAAGCTGTTTTGGACTTTACTTCTTTGTCAGTGGGCTGAGAAAAATAAGAAAAACAAAGGGAAAAACAGAAAACAAAAAACTGCTGGTGTTCATTATACTATATTCAATTATAATGATAGGAGCAAATATAATGTCGATTTTTAAACTCATTTACATCCTTCTTGGGATAACTATAGATCTTCCAATGAGTATTAGCTTAACATTATTTTTCACACAATTTTTTTCTAGTTTAGTAGTATTTGGAGTTGTTACATTAGTAGTAATAATTCAACCTTTCTTTTTGAGAAAAAGCAAACTAATAAATATGCAGATAGTCAAAAGACCGGTAGTTCATTTCTTCATACCAGTTATACTAATTATTTGGATATTATCACTATTGAATCATTATGTTGATATTACGCCTATTTTCGAATTACTTCATTTACCATTCATTATAAGTCAAATAATTATCTCTTTCTTAGTAGCAGGAGTCTATCTAGAATTAGTTATCAAAGTGAAGAAATCAAAGCAAGAAATTAACATAAAAAGCGAATAGAAAGAAATAGCATAGAAAACAAAATGGAAAAGGAAACGATATAGCCATTCATTGTCACAATAAAAATTTAAAGTTAGCAATCATTGATAACATACAATGAATGAAAACAGGAAATTTCTAAGATTCAGCAATTGGGAAGAGTATAAAGAAATAGTTTCGGAATCGGATGAGCGGAAAAAAATTCCTCCCCCACTTTTTGAACAACCGTATCCAAAAGAGGCAAAACTAATAGATTTAGTGCCACAAGAAGAGTTCAAAATTGGAAAAAAACCATTCCTATCAGTAGTGAATACTCGAAAAAGTAGACGAGAATACAAAGAAGATCCTCTAACACTTGAAGAGCTATCCTTCTTGCTTTGGTGCACGCAAGGGTTAAAGAGACAATTAAGATCAGAGCGGGGAGTGCTTAGAACGGTTCCTTCGTCAGGAGCAAAGAGTCCGTTTGAAACATACCTCGTAATCAATAAAGTGGAAGGATTAAAACCGGGACTATATCGATACATCTCATTCGAACACAAGTTGCTCTACATAAAAGAAATAGAAGAAGCAGAGAAAACCATAGGGGAATTAACCTACAACCAAATATTCGTAGGGAAAGCACCAGTAATATTCTTCTGGACAGCAGTGCCATATAGAACAGAATGGTCCTATAGCACTCTCGCACACAAAGTCATAGCCGTAGATCTAGGTTTGATCTGCCAAAGCCTCTACATGGCATGTGAAGCAATAAAACTAGGAACATGTGCAATAGGAGGATACGACCAAAAGAACCTAGATAAACTATTTGAACTAAATCCAGAGGAAGAATTCGTAGTGCTGGTACAACCAGTAGGAAAATACCCGAAGGAAAAGAAAATAACAGAGTTCTTCAAGAATCCACAAGCAGAAGCGAAAACCGAAGATTTGAAGAAACTACCTGGAACCTATACGCGAACCCATCAGGGCCAAACAGCAGTAGTTGAAATAAGCATAGAAGAGGAGAAACTGTACGCGAAAATAAGAGATTACAAAGAACGGTTGGATTCGTACAATGCTACAGAATTCGAAGGAGAGTACTTTAGAGTAGTAAGATTCATACTAACAAAAGACGGAAAACCGGAAAAAATTATTGTCCTGATTATTGCCAGCGGTGAAACTGTTGAATTAATCTATCAAGAACCAGATACATAGAACGTTCACTTTTTATGAAATGCTCAGATAAAAGAAATTAACATAAAAAGCAAAACGAAAAAACTAAATTCAAAGAAGACCAATAATAAATGTTAGAGAAAGCTTTTAATAGAGCGTCCTCGAAACAGAATTAGTCGAAAGGGCAGGGAATCAGTGGAGAAATATCACTCGAAGCTGATTTGCTCATAAGAGCAAAACTTTAAAAAGAAAACTCTGCTCAGACAAAAACTAGTTTCCGTATTAATCGCTCGGAAAAGGCGACGACCCGACCAAAGGCTTGTGCCCTGGAATGACCGGTC
>JABLTI010000025.1 GCA_013166835.1 Promethearchaeati archaeon
AAAGATCATTGTGGCATTATAGGAATTCGAACAACTAAACGAATTCACGATTTAGGTTTCTTGTTATATCAAGGTATGTTAGCTTTACAACATCGAGGACAATCAAGTGCAGGAATTACAGTCATTAATAAAAAAAACATGAAAACAATATCCGATGTTGGTTATGTAAAGGATATCTTTGATAAAAATACTTTAGCAGCTTTAAAAGGGAAATTTGGAATAGGTCATGTTCGATATCCAACAGCTGGAACAGATTTAACTGTTGGCATTCAACCTTTTGTTCTTCAAACAAGACAATTAAAAATTGCAATTGCGTTTAATGGTACAATTGCGAATTTTGAAGAAGTTAGAGATTTTCTTATGGATCAAGGCTTCAGATTTAGTCACGATACAGATACAGAAGTGATTGGAAAATTATTAGATTATGCACTTGAAGAAGAAAATGGTGATATGACAAAAGCAAGTAGAAAACTAATAGGTTATTTAGATGGAGCATATTCGATTTTAATTGCCACAAATAAAGGTGAAATTATTGCTTTTAGAGATCCTCTTGGTTTTAAGCCTCTATGTTATGGGAAAACAAAGGAAGGGGATTTTGTAATTGCTTCCGAAACCATGGGATTAACTATCGTCGGTGCAGAATTTGAGGATGATGTGAAACCAGGTGAAATGATCATTATTAATGAGAAAGGCATTAAGAAGAAACACTTATTCAAAGAAGAAAAATTTGCTCATTGTATGTTTGAATGGGTATATTTCGCTAGACCAGATGCAGTTTTGGATGGGATTTCTGCATATGAAGCAAGAGAAAGAATTGGAAAAGGATTAGGTAAACTATTCAAAGAAAGAGGATATGAAGCAGATATTGTTGTCCCAATCCCTGATTCCGGTAGAATAGCAGGTATTGGTTTCTCAAAAGAAACTGGTATTGAATATTCAGAAGCATTGATTAGAAATAGATATGTAGGACGAACGTTTATCATGCCACGTCAAACTGTACGAGAGGAAGCAGTAAAACTTAAGCTAAATGTCTTGTCGAATCTAGTGAAAGGAAAGAAAGTAGTTCTAGTAGATGACTCAATAGTAAGAGGAACAACTTCTAGGGGAATCATACAAATGATTAGGGATGCAGGAGCTACTCATGTGTATTTTGCTGTGAGTTGCCCTCAACTCATTAATCCTTGTTTCATGGGAACTGACTTTCCAACTGAAAGAGAACTAATTGCTTGTGGACGTACAGATGAAGAAATCGCAGAAATCCTTGGTCTTGATGCTGTTATTTACAACACAGTTCCATTACTTGTTAATGCAATTGGTTTTGACAAGTGGCCTGAAAATAATAATTTGTGTTTAGCTTGTTTAACAGGCAATTATCCATTGAAAACAACACCCTCACAATTACTCTGTGTAAGGGAATCATAACCAACTTTTCACAGGAATCAGCAATCAATTTATTCAGCAAAATTCTTATTTCAAATAATATTCATTTGAATCATACAATGGTGTAAGAAATGGCAAAAGATAGAGTATTGTTAGTGGGACAAGGTGCAAGAGAACATGCTATAGCAAAAGCTTTGAAGAAAAGTGAAGTTGATTTATTCGCATTTATGAAAGCAAAAAATCCAGGAATCGCTAAGTTATCAACTAAAGTGAAAATAGCCAAATTAGATGATTTCGATGCTCTTGGAGATTTCATTAAGTATATTCAACCAGATTTTGCTGTTATTGGACCTGAAAACCCTCTTGCAGATGGTATCGTGGATTTTTTGTTGGAAAAAGGAGTAAAGTCAATCGGACCAACAAAATCTGCAGCACGAATGGAATCATCGAAAAGCTTTACTCGAGATTTGTTAACAAAATACAATATACCGGGACAACCCGAATACAGAATCTTTGCTCCTGATACTGTGTTAATGGAGATCTCTGAATATATAGCAAAAGTAGGAAAAGTTGCTGTTAAGAGAGATGGTTTAGCAGGAGGAAAAGGAGTAAAATTGATGGGCGAGCATTTGCAAAATGTTGAAGAAGTCTTGGATTTTTGCCAAGAGGTTTTTGCTAAAGGGGAAGCAATAGTTTTTGAAGAATTATTAATTGGGGAAGAATTTTCTCTACAATGTTTTGTTTCAGGTGAAGACATTTCTCCATCACCAATAGTCCAGGATCACAAAAGAGCCTATGAAGGGGATACAGGACCAAATACCGGGGGCATGGGTTCCTATAGTGCAGAAGATCACTTACTACCCTTTATACCAGCAGAAATTGTAGAAGAAGCTAAAGAGATTATTCGACAAACTGCAAAAGCCATAAAGCAGGAAATCGGAAGTGATTACATAGGAATTTTGTATGGTGGTTTTATGCTCACAGCAAATGGATTAAGAATTCTCGAATACAATACTCGTTTTGGTGATCCAGAAGCTATGAACATTTTACCTTTGCTAAAAACACCATTACTTGATATATTCAAAGCAATGATTAAGAAAGAGCTCTCAAAAATTAAGGTAGAATTTGCAAAACAAGCAACTGTTTGTAAGTATCTTGTTCCCGAAGGATACCCTGTCTCACCTAGAAAAGAAGAACCAATAGAAGTTGATGTTGAGAAAATCATAAATGAAGGAGCAGATCTATTCTATTCATCAGTAAGTGAAGTGGAACCAGGAAAAATAATAACCACATCATCTCGAGCAATAGCTATTATAGGAATAGCCAATGAATTAGCAAAAGCGGAAGAAATCGCTGAAAAAGCAACATCCTATGTGAAAGGACCATTATTCCACAGAAAAGATATTGGAACAAAAGAATTAGTGCAAAAAAGAATTGACCATTTGAAAGAGTTGAATGTATTATGATTGCCTTTTTCGATCTTGAAGGACCACTTTGTCCAATTGATCATGCAGCAGATGTCATAGCTTTAATTGGCAAAAAACTTGGAAAAGAACAAGATTTCTACAGATTATTTCAAATGATTAGCTTATATGACGATGAACTTTTCTTGGTGGACAAGAAAAAGGATTATTGGCCAGGTGATACGCTCAAACTTATAGCTCCTATCGTAGTCTCTTTTGCAGATGAAGAATTGTTGTTTAAGATATCTCGAGAAGCTGAACCAACTCCCGGAGCTATAGAACTTTTCCAATATCTGCAACAAAAAGAAATTCCAACTTACATAATCTCTACTAGTTATACTCATCATGCCCACACCATTACTAAAAAACTGAATCATCCTATAGAAAATGTTAGATGCACCACTCTTGATTTCTCTTTAAAACCAGATAATACTGAAGCTCTTACACCTTTATTAGAAGATATTTTTCCAAGATATTTAGTAGATGGTATGACTGAAGTAAGGGAAGACCTCGATAAGTTCTTTTTCACAGATATTCCCGAATCAGATTTTGGAGCTATTTTTGACTCTACTATCGTTTGTGGTGGTGGACGTAAGAGGAAATCTTTAATAGAGATTTTGGAAGAACACGAGTTGGATGCTTCCGATTCTATTGCAATAGGTGATAGTATTACTGATATTCAAATGCTAGAATATGTAAGAGATAACGGTGGAACAGGTGTGTCATTTAATGGAAATGAATTTTCACTTCGACCATCAATGATTGCTTATTCAGGCAAGTCTATTTATCCGTTAACAGAATTAATCAAAGCGTTTCCAAAAACAATGGAATTTGTTTCTAGTCGATCAAAAGAAGAAATGAGTGAAACCGAAGAATTTTTTGATATATCACTTGATATAAATGAAGAAGAATTTCAAAGGATTTTACTTTTGCAAAAGAAATATCGCAAATATCTAAGAGTGAAAGCAGCAGAATTGACTTAGAGAAACATATGCTTGAGTAATATAAAAGCTTAAATGCCATTTTTATTGTGCTATAATTATCGCAATTAAATAATTTTGAGTGGTTAGAAAAATTGTCAATTATAGATAAGGATGATGAAGTTTTACTTATAGCACAAGTAGATCCTACACCAGGTAGACAATTGCTAACCAAAAGTGAAAGAAAGAAAAACATCTTTTTCTTTACAATAACGTCTTTTTTCGCTAGTTCAGCAAGCAGCATACATTTTGTTTTCTACAGTCTGTTTTTTTTGGATATCAATGATTCTGAAAAATTGTTCGGAATTATTGGTACTGTTTCATCAGTTGTAGCTATTGTTGGATTAATTTTAGCTGATTACTTGAATAATATTTTAGGTTACAAAAGAGTTTTTATTATCGCTCAGGTTTTGATTGCTGTTTCATTTGGATTCTTTATTTTTAATCCAGTGAAAATATACATAGTAATTATTGCAGTTTTAATGTTAAGTTTGGCTTTCTCTCTTAATGAATCCCCATACAATATTATTTTAACAGAATCCGCTGGAGAAGAGAGAAAAGGATTAATAGCATCCATTACTGCGTTTTTTGGTCGATTTGGTGAAGTAACTGTATCAACTATTGTTTTCATTTTAACTTTCGCAGTTGGTTTTGAATTTACAAATAAGGAACGAGCATATTTCTATATATATGGAACAGTAGTAGTTGCTCTAATTGCTATTGGAACTATTTTCATTATAACAGATCCTTCAAGGAAATTGATTAAAGAAAATCAAAAAGCATTTCCAATAAAAGAAAAGAAAAAAGAAGAAACCACTGATGATAGTGAAGAAAAAGAAACTAAGAAGAAGACTAGTTTTATTGGAGGATTTATTGCTGCATTCAAAGACAAATGGGTACTTAGAATAGCACTAACATTTTTCTTAGATGCTTTCTTGTGGAGCATTGCACTTGGAGTTCATTGGGCTGGTTTGCAAGACGAAGATATCTTTGGTGCGAATGCTTTCGATGATAAACAAATCAGTCTTTTAATTATGGTTACAAGCATCACAATATTAGTTGCTATGTATCTTGGGAGATATGTAGATAGATTAGGTGCGAGACTCTTTCTATTTATATCAGAGCTCTGTGGACTAGTCTGGATAATTTTAACTGTGCTATTTGTTTTTTATCAAGATTTGTTTTTCTTGATGATAATCGCAAGAATAGCTTTAGGGTTTTCAGTTGCTCTATGGATACCATCAACTGTCGCACTTTTCACAAACGTTGAACCTGAACGTAAAAGTAAAGTGTATAATTCAATAGCTATTTTCCGATCTATTGGATGGTTACCTGGAGGTTTTATTGCTGGTTTTCTATATGATGCTATCCCACAACCCTATGGGTACTTGACTCCTATGTTCATCTTAATCGCTGGTTTTCTGATTATCATCCCAGTTTTCTATACCATACCAAACAGACCAAGTGATATGAATAAAGCTAAGAAAGCAGCAAAATCACAGTAATGCTAGCAAACAAAACTCCTTTAAGTTAGCAGAAGTCAGTTATTTTACTCATAACTGGAGTGTTAACAATGCCCGAAACATTCGACGTCATCTCTTTAGGTGCAGTTTTAGTTGATATGATTGCGCTTGTAGAAGAGTTTCCGAAAAGAGACGGGGAATCGTTTGTACGGGATTTTAAGTTTATGCCAGGGGGGGCAGCAGCAAACGTAGCGGTAATTACTAGTAGATTAGGTTTGAAAACCGCGTTCTCGGGAAAAATTGGCAAAGACACATTCGGAGACCTACTTCTCAAAGATCTCACTAAAGAAAAAGTTCACTACAAGAATACTGTAGTCATTTCTGATGAGATAAGCACTGGATCATGTTATATCTGTGTTGATAAGAAGGGTGATCGAATGATTATGGCCTACAGTGGTGCAGCAGATACTTTAGCGATTGGTGATTTACCACTTGAATTATTTGCAAAAGCAAACTGGGTAAACTTGTCTGATCTAAGGAATATTGCATCCATTGAAGCCTTACTTGAAAGTGATATTGAGATCAATTTCTCTATGAGTCCCGGAGCTCTTATTGCTCAGAATCCGAGCAGAGCATATCGATTAGCACAAAAGGCGAAACTCATTGTAGCTAGTGTAGATGAAATAACTCAAATCTTTCGATGTGCTGAGGAAGAAATTAATGCTATAGCTGTTGATTTAATAAAGGAAAATAAGGAAAGAGTAATTGCTGTAACCAAAGGCAGCAGAGGAGCAACAATTTATAGTAAAAATGAAAAAGTGAATATCCCCATTTTCAAAGTAGATGTCGTTGATACTACTGGAGCTGGAGATGCTTTCACTGCTGGAATGCTGTATGCATTAACTCGAGGAAAATCACCCAAACAAGCAGGAAGAATTGCTGCTGCTTGCTCCGCTATTTGTATTCAAGAAGTGGGTGCACGAAGTGGACCCAAAAGCAAAATGGATTTACTGAAATTCTTAAGAAAAAACTAAGAAATGTTAATAGATATCCAAATAAGTCATAATTAGTAAAGAATGGTTGTGTTAATGATGGATGAGCCAGTTGTTACGGTTATATCTGGATCGAAATCAGATAATGAAATTGTTGAGAAAGTTGTTGGAGTTCTAAAGGAATTTGATGTTCCACATACTGCTGTTGTTTTATCTGCTCATAGAAACGCAAAAGAACTTGATGATTACCTTGCG
The DNA here is from genome assembly GCA_013166835.1 of Promethearchaeati archaeon. Taxonomy (GTDB): domain Archaea; phylum Asgardarchaeota; class Heimdallarchaeia; order JABLTI01; family JABLTI01; genus JABLTI01. The sequence goes on from JABLTI010000025.1 coordinate 6,534, forward strand.
AAAACTCCAGCAAAAGTAATAATTGCCATTGCGGGATTAGCTGCAGCCCTACCAGGTGTTTGTGCAAGCAAAACAAAAAAAGTAGTAATTGGGGTTCCAGTTTCTTCTAAACTTGGTGGAATGGATGCTTTACTATCAATTGTTCAGATGCCCTCAGGAGTTCCAGTTGCAACCGTAGGAATTGATAATGGAAAAAATGCTGCATATCTAGCAATTAGAATTCTAGCTTTGAATCAAGATAATCTAGGGGAGAAATTATGTAAGAAACTTAAGAGTTAGTATCTCAAGGAGATTAATAAAATGGTTGAAGAAGAACAGAAAGAAGATGGTATTAAAGATATAAAAGAGGTCTTTTATGATAATCTAGATAATTGGCCGACAGAGACAATTAAAAAGAACCTTTTCAGGTTGCGACCCGAGGAAGGAGCCGAAGTTTATCTTAACTTGAGTGAAGGTTACCATGATATCACAAATCAGGGTTTAGAAGTTGAGAAGAAGTTCAGACCGAAAGTCACTATTCGTACACAAGAATTAAAGACCGAATTAGATAGATGGAAAATTGGAGGAGGAGCTTTCTTCAGAGTAGTTGCAGATTCCCCAAATCTTAATACAGCGATGAAATTGTGTATACAATACTTCATTGTCTGGACAAGACAGCTATTTCCTTTTCAATTCAGCTTTTTGAGTATTCCATTTTTCATTGCGACACTTTTCTTGTCACAATTTACCTTAGCATATCAGCCAGAAAGTGCTACCCTCGGAACTTATCTGACGTTTTTAATCACTGGTTTGCTATTCATTTGCTTAGGTATTTGGACGTATTTTGAGGGATTGTATAAGAGATTCATTAAAGGCTACAAGAGCTGGAAAACTGTCCCGGATAGTATGATAGGATTTGTAATACCTGGATTGCTTTTCTGGTCAACTGCTTTGGAATATGCAATATATAATTTATCATCAACAAATTTGATAAAAACGTTAATTCCAGTCAGTGCTTGGTTATCACTTCTCATAGGAGCTGTTGTTCTATTCATTGGAACAGATGCCTTTTTGAGAGGAGAGAAATCATATGTAGAGAAATTTTCACATCCCATGGATTATGCTCCACTCATGCTGTATTTGTATAAGAATAAAGCAGGAAATTGGGATATAGAAGGAACTCAATTTGATTATTTCCATTATAAGACATCATTTATTCCCAAAGAGAAATTATCTTACAAAGAAGATGAAGATGAAAAGAAAGAACATCCTTGGTTCCTAATTGATAGATCGTGGCATGCTTTTAGAGAATACATCAAACCTAATATAATGATCAGATTATTTGCTAATGTAATTTTCATTATCATTGCATGGCTGATTATCGTTGGTGTCTATGTTATTTTTGTGCTAGAGAAATTCTGGTTGGATATTGGAACACTAGAAGCTAATTTTACTCATCCAGTATTCTTTATGCTAATCTACGTTTTACTGCCAATTATGGTTGTTTTCATGCTATGGTCAATTAGTCGAACAAGAGAATACAAGTTGCATATCTGGGAAGACCTTTCAGAGAAAGACGATGATGAAATAATAAGAAATCATCACTTATCATATGATAGATTGCGCATTCTCTGGAACCTTCGAAATAGAGAGCACATAGGAGAACAACGATTCACCGAAATCTGGTCAAAAAGTGACTGGATAGAAGGAGACAGTTCACGTTTAGTTGCTCGAGTAAAAATGCAATTCCCATTTGACCGTTACAAAGATTGGCACACATTAAGAGACACACAAGAAGAATTGTTATCATTAATTGCTGTCCAAACAAAAGAAGAAGAACTAAGAAAACTACATGCAGAGATTGCAGAAGTAAAAAGAGATCTACAAAAACAAATGATAGAAGGAATTGACTCAATCGAAGAAGAACTCGATGAATACTTTGATGAACAAAAAGAGGATATTGAGGAAGAAAGAGCGGAATTGAAGGAGAAACTTGGAGTAATTGAAGATACTGTCGTTGAAGAAACTGCGGTAGAAGAAATTGAAACTGAAGAAATCATTGAGGAAACTAAACCAGAAGTTATTGATACAGTTGACGAAATCATCGAAGAAATTGAAGAAGTAACCGAGGAAGTATCTGAACCAGTAGTTGAAGAAATTTTTTCGGAAACAGAAATTCCTGATATCCCAGATGTCGATGAGGAGAAAGAAGAAACACCTGTCAAAGAGGATATAGAAGATTTAGGTGTTCCTGACTTACCACCAATAGAAGAAGATAAAAAAGAACCAGAGGAAGAAGAAGAGGAATTTACTATTCCTGACATTCCAATAGATGTAGAAAAAGAAGAAGATTAGAGAGAAACACAGAATCATTCTGTTGTTTCAACACTATTCTTTTTTCTCTTTATTTTTTCTCTCCATTTTTTCCATCTTTCTTTTAGAAGAGTTCTTGTTGTTTGATTGTCTGATTTAGCGATTTTGTTTAGGAAATTAATATCAAATTGCTGTTTCTTTGTGAAGAATTGTCTGGTAAACATGATGTTTGTAATTATACTTGTAATAAATGAAGCAGATAATAACATCAGAAATATCACCACTTGATAAATAGCAGCTTCTACAGGAGGAATTCCGCCAATAATCATGCCAGCCATTAATCCTGGAATAGTAACAATCCCTAATGATGCTACTCTATTAATAGTTGGAGTAAGACCTGCGCGATAACTTTCACGAAGTATGTTTTGAATAGCTCTATATGGACTATCACCTAAAGCGAGAGCAGCTTCGATGTTTCCTTTTGATTTTATTATATCTGATTTTACTCGTTCAACTGCTATTCCTGACACTCTCATAGCAAAAGAAATAACCATACTTCCGATAGGAATTACATATTCACCTGTTAGTCCTGTTATAGTTCCAGTTTCATTTGGTATGATTCCATCAAAACCTGGTATAACATATGAAAACATTACTAGAGTCATAATAACAAGACTACTAGAAGTAATTGCTAGGAAACCGATTAGAAACATTCGTTGATATGGATAACTTCTTGCATTTGTAAAACCAGCGAAAAGACACATCAAAAATAAGATGAAATACAATATCCAAAGTTTACGAATACCAAAGATTAGACCTAGAATCGAGCCAAAAAGAACTACTTGTATTGTACCTCTGAGAAAACTCCAAATAAATTTCGATTCAAGTTTGGTTTTCTGCCAAAATGAAAGCCCAATCAAAACTACTAATAAAATGAATGCTAATCCGATTCTAATCCAGATGTTTACTTGCCTTAGAGAATCCCAAATATCTATTAAAAATTGAGGAGCCATTATTTACCCTCCTTATTTTTGAAAAATGAACGAATTTCTTGATCATTATACCGTTTAAAGAAATCTTTTGTAGTTGTTTTTTCTATCAATAATCCTTCTTTAAGAAATAATAACTGCTCAGTTAACCGCTTAGTTTGTTCGAGAGAATGTGTAACAATAATTATTTTTATGCCTTCGGAAGCAAGTTGCTTCAAAGTGTTTTCGATAATTTCCTCTGAAACAATATCTAATGCTGTTGTTGGTTCATCCAGTAACAAAACAATGGGTTGATTTGCTAAGCTTCTTGCAAGACTTACTCGTTGCTGTTCGCCACCTGATAATCCTTCAACATCTCTTTCTAAGAAATCAGCTTCCAAACTAACAGTATCTAAAAGCTTGACTAACTCAGGATCAATATAATCAATGTTCCAGATTTTAGGACCATAGAGAAGGTTTGATTTCACTGTACCTTTGAACAAAAACGGTCTTTGTAGCACCATTCCAATCTCTTTTCGTAAATCCTGAGATTTCATTTCAGCTATATCAGAATCTTTGAATTTTACTATGCCTTGGGTTGGTGAGATTAACTTGTTTAGTAATCGAAGGAAGGTACTTTTCCCTGAACCGGAAGGACCAATAATGCCAGTTATGCCACTAGTGTCAATTACCACATTGATTTTTGAAAGAATTACTTTACCATCGATATCAAAACAAACATCTTCTAACGAGAAGAGATTCGAGAAGGAATCTTTTATAGAACTCATAATTTCAATAAAGAATATGAAATAATTTTAACTTTTCCGAGAAAAAAGAAACAGAGTCTATTTCTTCTTTGGTTCAAAATCTGTTTGGAATATTTTATTCACAATTTTCCATTCATCATCAGAGATTTTAACTATATTCAAGTAATCAGTGTAAACTATAATTCCTTTTGTTCCTTCTATAACTGTTCTTACTTTAGCATTCGCAACAGATTTGTAAATATCCAAATTAAGGATTTCTGCTTTCTTTTTAGCACCAGGATCATCTGAAGGTCCTGCAAACCATTCTCTCCAAATAGATCGAGGATAAACAACTACTTCTTTTTGGGCATTTATACCAAACATATGACAATCGGCATGCCATGCTTTCTCTACTAATTCGAATTTTCGATTGTTTTGACCATTCAAATAATTCCAAACAGTCTCAACTATTAGTTCTTTATCTTTCGTATCAGTCATTACAGAACCCCTATGTTACTATTTTTGATAATTTTCCAGTCTTAAATGCCTGACAGATTTCTATCATTGGTAAATCAATTGGAGAAGTTATCTGATTGACACCTTTTGGCAAGTATTTCTGATATTTCAAAGTTAAACTATTCATCTGAGGACTAGCAGCTACTGCAGGATCACCGGGAACTCTCATACTAATATCAAATACAACCCAATCAGGTCGATTATCCTTTGGGCTAATTGGAACCGCTCCTTGTAGGCCAAATAAACCAATCATACCTGGAGGATATAATTTTGCAACAGTTTCCAAGAACTTGGGTATGGATCCTACTACTTCGCCCATTTTTGATTCTCGCATAGTAGCCATGGTATGTCCAATTTCTTCGTTTTTAATCTTGATTTTATCACCAATTTGCTGCTGGATTTTTGCTGGTAAATTCAAGAAACCACTACTATTTGTTTGCATTCTTTGACCAAAACCAACAAAATCCCAATCAACTATTGGATTTCTAAATGGATCATGTTCGTGTTTTAACCAATTAATACCATCAGTTAGTTTGTAACCTTTAGCTTTTCCTTTGTTTAAACCAGATGCCCAACCATTGCAGTTGAAATAAGGACCAATAATAAATTCCTCTATACGAGCTTCAGCTAAAGTTTGATCATTGATTAGCCCTTTTACTTTCATAGCTTCGGCTTGCTCATGATAATCATCTTCAGAAGTTATGTAGAAGAAAGCTCTCTCAAGAGGATTATCTGCTTGTTGAACCTTAACTAATGCTACTGGGACTTCCTTATCAATCCCGATTATATCTAATTCATCTTTACTAATTTCTCTTGGAGACCTAATACCAGAGCGCTTCAAGATTCCATATTGATCAATGTATTCTTTTTCGTTTGTTGTTCTATCCTCACTCTTAAGCAAGAATCTGTTTCCGTATATGGGAATTTTTAATTCGTTTTCAACTTTTTCCGCTGAAAGATAGACAACAAGAGATCGATTAGGAATTAGAATACCGTTCTTCTCAAGTAGCTCATTTTGTATTGAATCAAACAACATTTGATCCCATTCATCGACAACAATAGTCTCATCAAAAAGATGGCATTGTTCCTCGAGATACTGTCTTTCTCTTCCCTTCTTTACAACAACTATGTTATTCAAACCCATTCTTTTGGAAGAGAGTCCAGTCTCTATTGCTGAATGACTTCCAAAAATGACAATTGTTGGTTTTTCTTTATACTCACTTACTAAATGTTGCATTTCTTTTCTTTTGATCAATTAAATCTCCTCCAACTTAGGGGAATCAACAGTTATCAAATCTATTTTCTTTTTCTCATAAGCTTCCTTAATCTCTCGAGCAATGCGTTTACCCATATACATAGGTTCACCCCAGAGATTGTTAGCATAAGTATTTCCATACGGAACCCAAACAGTAGTTCCCGCAACAATTCTTCCTGAAAATTCAAAAGCATAAATTTTAGGATCAGTGGTTACAATTGTTTCGATACAGAATGGACCAACCAATCCAGTTTGTTCCACAAAATTCCTGCCCATGTGATGGTATTCAGGAACTAACGATTCTCGGACAACAATGGGAATATTACCAATAACTGTAAATGAAGGTTCATCTGTAGAAACGAGATGTTGGGAATTAGCATTAGATTCAAGTCTACGATCAAATCCTAATAATTCGCATCGTTTTTCTATTGGGGAACTGAAATAATGAGCATAAACAGATACTCCACTAATATATTCTTGAATGAAATCTATGTTCTTACCCTTACTTTTCTTCTGGAAATCTGCTTTATTGTTAGCAATAAAGTATCCTTTTCCACCTTCTGCTCCATGTAATTTTACCATAACTGGGCGATCAATTGCTTCACTATCTGAAAAAACCTTTGGAGTATTAATTCCAGAAGCTATAAGCAATTCAGAGTTGCGATTTCTATCTCCTTCATATCCAAGAATTTTTACTCCGCCAAGAATAGGATGCTTTAATTGTTTTAACTCAGCCACAGATAAATAACGAACAAATGATCCATGAGGAACAATAACTACATCTCCATCAAGGGAATTAAAAGCTTTAACAGTTGCTTTAGAATCGCTGTAGTCTTTCACTCGTATGATATTAATTTGGTTCAAAAAATCCGGATATTGTGACCAGAGTTCCCAATCTCTATCAAAACAAACAACATAAACTTCCAATCCTTCTTCAATTGCTCCAGGAATAATATTATAAAAAGAAGAGTGTGAACTGGTTGTTGCGATAACTGCTTTTGATCCCATGATCTCACGACAATTTAAAGTATGGTTTGACAGAAATTAAAGTTCCTATAAAAAATTATTGAAGAAATCACTTATCATGTAAAAAAAATCACTTAAAATTTGATTGTGATACGATATTTTCGCGCAAATCATTATGCGGATAAATTTTTAATTACGAGACAAATCTTTTAAATTAACAGCATTCTAGCAATCGCAAGAAAGAAGTGAATAACATGGGAAGAATAAGAATAAGTGGTTTTTTAAGAAAAAGAGCAGAAGATGAAATGCATCTAAAAATAACTAATCATTTATCAAGAATACAAATTGGAACAAAAGCACTGTTGAGAGCAGTAATAGCCTGGAGAAACAAGAAGTTAATTGAACTTGATAAAGAGGTTGGAATTGTAGGTGCAGAAGAAAATGCAGCAGATCATTTGTTAGCTGAAATATGGTTGGAGTTAACAAAAGGAACATTAAAAACAAAATTACGATCAAATATTTTGACTTTTGTTAAAAGAGTTGATGAAATAGCTAATTATGCAAAGAGAGCAGCAGAAAATATCCTTATCTTACATAAATTAGAGTTGCCTGATCATATTTTTGATGAAATAGAAAAAGTGTGTGAACTAATTAATATAGCAACGGATAAACTTGCAGAGGCTCTTCTAATCTATAGAAAAGACATTCAAAGAACTGTTGATATTACAACAGAAATAAGCTTCTTAGAACATCAAGTAGATGGACTTTATTCTCGATTGAAGAATCACTATTTTGATTATCACAAGTACTCAGATAATTTCGCTGGTTTAGTGATTTTTGATCACGCTATGATTGATTTGGAAAAAGCAGCAAATTCTGCTGAAGATGCTTCTGATGTGTTACGATCAATTGTTATTAGTGAAGTTTAGAATAAAATTTAGGAAATTCAAAAGTAACCTTGGGATGCAAATGGTTGAGACACTAACTCTTGTATTAGGGATAATTTCAGTTTTACTGGCTTTCGCAATTGGTTCAAACGATGAAACCTTTGCATCAGTCGTAGGAGTTAAGAGATTATCCGTCAAAACTGCAGTGATTATGGGAGCAGTAATTGCAATTCTAGGTGGTTTTCTTCTCTCAGAAAGAGTAGGGGAGACACTACGAGATGATATTTCTCCAGGTCTATTTAATGCTGCTGTCAATCTCGATCAAACTGCTATACTGATATCACTTTATGTAGCAATGGCAATTAGTTTAATCTTAGCCTCAGTATTTGGGTTACCTATTTCATCCACTGAAGCGCTAGTTGGTGCGATTATTGGGTTATCTTTCGCTAATGGTAATAAAATAGTCTGGGGTATGGAAGGAATGGGGAAGGTACTTGTAACATGGATAACTTCTCCTATAATTGGATTCACGATTTCATTTCTAATAATGAAATTAGTGAATTTTGTTCTTGGTAAAACTGTTACGAGTTTTAGAAAACATGATAAAGCAAATAACATCTTTGGTGTTTTATTACTAGGAATGGTTGTTTGGACAGGTTTGTCGAGAGCAGGAAATGACATTAATAATGCAATTGCTCCTATTGTTCCATTATTTAGTGATGGAGGATATTGGTATAGTAGATTACCATTATTGATTGGAGGTATTGGATTAGGATTAGGGCTAATAATTATTGGATGGAGAGTGCTGAAAACTCTTGGAAATGAGGTAGTGGAATTAACTCCGGAATCGGCATTTGTGACTGAAGGATCCGCTGCAATAATTATATTTCTTGCAGTTATTATTGGTATACCTGTTTCAGGAACGATGGTCTTAGTATCAGCATTCATAGGTGCTGGAGTAGGGATGAAAAAACCAATTAATTTCAAAACTTTGAGAATGATTGCAATCTTTGTTTTACTAACCCCTGTAATAAGTGGTATTTGCGCTATTGGTTGTTTCTATGCAATTAGGGGGTTCTTCTAAAGATGTTTGATAGAATACTGGGATTTAGAACGATTCAAAGACAAGTTGAAGAAAAACTAATACAATTATCATTTATTCCAAGTAAATATTTCGAAGCACTCTATGTAGAATCAAGCACTAAGATAACGTGCCATACTTGCGATATTTGTGAAGTAGAAGAAGTAACAGTTAGAGCGGAGTTACTTAAGCTAATGAAGCAGGGAGAAGTTGATACAAAAGTAGAACTGGAAAAATTCCAATTATTTGAAAGAATTAATAGTGTCTCTGTGAAAAGTAAAGAAATTCGCACATTAATGAATAAATATTTTGAAGAAATGAAAAAGGAAAATTATGATAAATTAGTTAAGTTTCTCAAAGAATCTGCTTATGCAGGAAAAATGATGCATTATTCGGTAAAAGGTCTTTATGATGACTATGATACTGCTTTGGAAAGAGTTGAAGAGTTAATAGCTGTTTGCAATAAAATTATTGGGAACTTGATTTCTTTCAGATTTCATGCTAAAGATGATAATGGATCACTAGATTATTCCTTTGAAGGGCCTGAATTTTTAATTGGTAATTCATTAAGGGATACATTACAAGATATGATTTTTGTAGGGGAAAAAGTAGCTCATATTGTGAAAACTTTTAGCTTTAATCATAAAGCCGTAGAAGTAGATGAAGAAAAACTTCAAGAGAAAGCAGAAGAGGAAAAGAAGAAATTAGAGAAAAAGAAAAAAAGAAAACAAAAAAAATCAAAGAAAGAGAAAAAAAAATAATTCGTTGATTTTAATCATATTCTCTGCTTCTCAGCTCTATTTCTTATGAGTATTGCACTTAGATTAAACCCAAATACTACTACAACTAGAATTAGTGCAATTGCCCACTGGATGTTTCTAGTCGAAGAAGGAGCAGATACTGCCATACTATATAATTCGAAAGGAATCGCTGGAAACCTGGAAAGAAATCCAGTAAAGGCAGGAATACCCGTTGCTACACCAACAAATAGAATAGCAGCTGTTTCTCCGGCTGCTCTACCCAATGAAAGAATCACTCCTGTAGAGATTCCAGGAGTGGCTGCTGGTAAAACAACGTGTCTGATTGTTTGCCATTTAGTGGCACCTAGAGCTAAGCTGCCTTCTCTATAATCATGAGGTACAGTTTTCAAAGCTTCTTGCGACGTTCTAATTATGGTTGGTAATATCATGCAAGCTAATGTAAGCCAAGCTGCAACTAATGACTTACCAATTCCTAAAGCTAGGACAAAGAATGCATAACCAAAAATGCCAAAAACAATTGAAGGAACACCGGCCAGATTGTTTATTCCTTGATTAATAATATTGACAATAATTCCTCCTTTCGCATATTCATTTAGATAAATTGCTGCAGCAAGGCCTAAGGGGAGGGCAAGCCCAACAGCACCAATGATTAGGAGTATAGTTCCTATAATCGCAGGTCGTATACCATAGTCAACCTCAGGCCCTGGTTTCATGAAGATCAATTTGAAGGAAACACCTCGAGAACCGTTAATTAATAAAATCAAAACAAAAGTTATGAGAAGAAGAAAGATAAATACAGCAGAGGATGCTAACATAGTAAAGAATATTTTTTGAGTTTTTTTAGGTTCAACTAAGCGTTTCCGTTTATCTAGGGCATCAAAATCCAAATTTTCAAAAGAATAAGTTTTCTGTTCACCTAATTCCAATTTTTGTTCATCATTCGTATGAGGTGAGTTTTCATCATGTGTGTCAGTCATCTTCTTATGCCCCCCTGAATTTCTTGGTAAATCGTTTGATAATTAGATCTCCTGTAAGATTGACTACAAAAGTTATCATAAAGAGAACAATTGCTATGCCAAATAACGCATGAAATTGCGTGTCACCTTGTGCTGCTTCTCCAAGTTCTCGAGCAATAATTGCTGTTAATGGATCAACTGGAACAAGAATATTGAAAAACGGTTTTGGAATCTGCGATGCTCCGCCAGCCACCATAAGTACAGCCATAGTTTCTCCTATAGCTCTTCCGAATGCTAGTATAACAGCAACAGTTATTCCTGATAAGGCAGCAGGTAAAACTACTTTTCTTATTGTTTGCCATTTAGTCGCACCCAATGCAAGAGAGGCCTCCCGAAAAGAGCTTGGAACAGCTCGAATAGCATCATCTGTTATGGAAACTATAGTTGGGATAACCATTATAGCTAAAATCAATCCGCCAGATAAGGCGTTTTCACCAGTTGGTAATCCAAAAATGTATTTGACTGCGGGAACTAGAATAAATAATCCGAAAAATCCGTAAACAATTGAAGGGATACTTGCGAGCATTTCGACTGATGGTTTTAGGATTTTCCTAATTCTCTGTGGGGCAATTTCTGACATATAAATTGAACAAGAGATACTAATTGGAACCGCAACAACCATTGCTATCAAAACAACCATAACTGTGCCAATGATTCCATGAAGAATCCCATATTGATCTGCTGCTGGGTTCCAGCTTGTTCCAAAAAGGAATTTAATGAAACCAACTTCTGGAATAACTTGTAGACCATTAACTAGAATAAATATGAAAATAAGAATTACAACAATAACAGAGATTCCAGCAAATAGCATTAAGACTATTCTTTGCCAACTAATTTTTTGTTTTCCAATTTCTAAAATAGAACCTTCTGAAGTACTCTCGTCTTCCTCTAATGACTCAATTGTTGGTTCTTCAATTGTTTCAATTTGATTTTGCGACATCGAGTAACCTCTGGAATCTTAGTGTTATTATGTAAAAACATCATCAGTTGTTGGTGCTACATTGATGAAACCAGTTTCTAATACAAGATCTTGTCCTTCTGGACTCATAGACCAATTAATGAATTCATAAACCATACCTTCGGGCACCCCTAAGGTGATTAGAAATAGTTCTCTTTGAATAAAATAAGAATCATTGAGAACATTCTCTAGAGTTGGTTCAACACCATTTATAGTTACAGCTTTTACTGTTGAATCCAGGTAACCAAGGCCTATATAACCAACATAGTTCGAATTAGCTGCCACAGCATCTTTTATCAATTGATTACTGCTTTTTTGAATGGCACTACTTACATACTCACTTCCAGGTTCGATTTGTGCACTATCTCCCATCACAAGTTCATTGAAAGCATCTCTAGTTCCAGAACCAGATTCTCTTACTACAACTTGTATTGCTCCAGTTAATCCGGCTGATGCCACTAATGGATCAGACCAATCAGATATTGTACCATTAAATATTGCACGAGCAACATCAATAGTTAAATCTAAAGGATTTGCAGAAGCATGAGTTATAATTGTTAAAGCATCCTTTGCAAAGGCAACTGCATTTAGACTTCCATTTGCTGCAGTTTGCTCCGTATCTTTATACGGTCTGGAAGCCATTGCGATATCTGCTTGCTCATCTATTAATGCAGTTATACCAGAGCCTGTCCCGGAACCAGTAACTGAAATAATTACTCCAGAATGATATTCCGCAAATGCTTTGTATGTAGTATCAATTATTTTGAATACTGTATTAGAACCTTCGATGGTAATATAATGTGTTTCACCAGTATTATTAACAGATTTTGCTAAAAACCAACTTGAAACAGCAGCAGCTGGTATTAGAATTATTAGGAAAAATACTAAACGATCTCTTTTTCTGGAGAATGACATTTTTTTCATCCTTTGCAATTTTATTTTTCTTAAAGATTTGAAGAATTTTTAATTACTCTATTTTTTCTCTTTCACTTGTAACTACATATTTGCTTTCTTCAACAATGTTACAAGCATGGTCAGCAATCCTCTCAATATATCTCGTTGCTAGAATTAAACTGATTCCCGCTCTCACAAAGTCCGGATTCTTCTCCATAATTGAACCGATTTCCATTATTATTTCATCGTGTTTGTTATCAACTTCATCATCTAATTTCTTCCAATCATTGAAATCAAGCACTTTTTTGTTAAGAAAAGCAGTCGTACTCTCTTTGAACATGTTTAATGCAAGTTCACCTAATCCACCGATATCTGCTATGCATCCATTAAACATCTTCTTCTCTCTATCAACAAATTCAGAGCTATGAGCAATATGAACAGCATCATGGGCACAACGATGGATTTCATGCCCAATTTTTATGCTAGAAATAATGTATCTTAAATCACTTGCAAAAGGCTGATGTAGAGCAAGACTACTAAGAGCGGAACTATCTAAATCATTGAATAGTGTATGGATTTTACTAACGTCTCTTTGTAGCTTCTTGTATGCTTTTTCATCATCCTCTAAAAGAGCTTTAACACCTTTATCTATCATCTTTGCAACTAATTTTGAAAGTTTGGAAACATGTCCTGTTAATTCATTCATTAGTTCTTTAAATCGTATAGTTCCACCAAATTTTTCTTTTAGATCCATTTTATCCGAATCTCCCTGAGATGTATTCTTCAGTCATTTTTCGTTCCGGTGAACTGAATATCTTCTTGGTTCTATTAAATTCAATAAGTTCTCCAAGATTAAAGAAGGCAGTGTAATCAGAAACACGAGCAGCTTGTTGCATATTGTGTGTAACAATAACAACAGTGTATTCTTCCTTCAACTTAGTAATAAGATCCTCAATTTTTGCAGTAGCATGGGGATCTAAGGCACTGCAAGGTTCGTCAAATAATATTACTTCAGGTTCTACAGACAATGCTCGGGCAATGCATAATCGTTGCTGTTGTCCCCCAGACAAAGATAAAGCAGTATCACCTAAACGATCTTTCACTTCTGTCCACAAGACAGCTTTTCTTAAACACCCTTCAATTATCCTTGGAAATTCTTTTTCATTTATCCCATGAACATATGGTCCATAAGCAATGTTATTCTCTATTGACATAGCAAAAGGATTTGCTTTCTGGAAAACCATTCCAATTCTTTTTCGTAATTGATTCAAATCTACATTTTTTTCGTAAATATCTTGATCATCAAGTAATACTTGACCGGCAATTCTTGCAGAACTAATTAAATCATTCATTCTGTTCAAGTCGCGCAAGAAAGTTGATTTCCCGCAGCCAGAAGCACCAATAATTGCTGTCACCCTGTTTTTAAACATTGGAAGAGAAATACCAGAAAGAACTTGTTTGTCACCATACCAATGAGACAAATTGATTGTTTCCATTTTTAGTTCATGAGTTCTAATTAATTCCTCACTCACAATTTCGTGTTCATCTGTTAGTTCACTAGCAATTTTGATAGCAATAGCAGCATCTTTTTCACGATCGAGTTTTTGTTTAGTTATCAATACCTCATCGTCGCCATTTGACAATCAATTCACCATTAATTATAATCGATTGCGTATATGCTTTAAAATCTTTTATTCACATTATTTAGCATAACATATTTTTAAAAAATCAGTAAATAGTCGAAAGGAAATTGTTTTTTCAACGAATCTTTTCAAAAAAGAGAATTTTTTTAAAAAATAGTTTTAAGTCATTTTTCAGATGTTTATCCATGTCAGAACAAAAAAGGAATAAAAAAAGAGTATTAGCTGTTGAAGATCTTTTCAAATTGAAACAAATAGGAGAACCTACATTTAGACCAGGAACTACCGAAGTATATTACACAATTGCACAAGCAAATGAAAAGGAGAATAGTTACAGAAGAGCCATTTGGCGATTTAAAGAACACTCACAACAATTCACCCAAGGTCTTACAAGTGATTTTTCAATAAAATGTTCACCTAATGGTGAAACACTTGCATTTGTTTCTATACGAGGTGCTCCGGGGCAGGATGATAAAGGTGTAAAACCAACCCCCCAGATATATGTCATGCCGTTCACTGGTGGCGAAGCTGTACAACTGACTTCTGTAGAAAATGGTGTTACAGATTTCAATTGGAGTAAGGATAGTAAGAAAATAGTTTTCATTAGTCGGTTGAATAAAGAAGAACTTGAGAAACCCTCTCCAGATAAATTAAGGAAAATGGATTCCGATGATCTAGCATTGCTTGAAATGAAAAAAAAGCAAAATGAGAAAGTAAAAGTTGATCCGAGAGTGATTAGAAGAGCAGATTATCTTTTAGATACTACTTTTCGAGATGATCGTAACGGTCAGATTTTCGTTATTGACCTAAAATCTAAGAAGACAAAACGATGGACTAACAATACTGATTTTGATATACAACAAGCATTTCTTGCTCTTGATAATTCGTATGTATTTTCAGTTAGACAAAAAGCGGAAGAAGATGATGAAACTCGAAATTATGAATTATTGAAAATAACAGAAGAAGGAAAAATCTCTATTATTACAGAAATTCAAAGTTGGGGTTTAACTAGTTGGGGGTGGACAAGTGCTCCGCTTGATCTTTCCCCAGATGACAAATATATAGCAATGAATCTCTTGGACAAAGAGAAAAAGGCATTAGGTTTTACCCAAGTGGTTCTCATTAATGTTGAAGATGGTTCTCAGAAAATCTTAGCTGAAGAAGTTGATGCAGAGAAATTCTTGTTAAAATGGTCTCAAGATAACAAATATCTCTACTTCCAGGTAGAGGAAAAAAGTGTTTGTGGAATTTGGCGGATAAATATTGACGAAAATAAGACTGAGCAAATAGTTGGAGGGATAAAATACATTCTAGGATATGATCTCTCCAAAGATGGAGAATGGTTAACTTATCAAGCATATCAAGTAACTGATCCCTCAATGCTATATAGATATCACATACCATCAAAAACAGAGGAGCTTTTACACGCTCCAAACGAGGAGTTCTTAAATAAAATCCAACTCGGAAAAACAGAAGAAATCTGGTTTAATGGTTACGAAGACGATTACAAAATTAATGGTTGGATTCTTAGACCACCGGGTTTCAGTTCAGAGAAAGAGTATCCCTTAGCATTAAACATTCACGGAGGTCCACATGTAATGTGGACACCTCATCAAAGTATTCCATTGTTTCATGAATTCCAACTATTAGCTGCTGAAGGTTATGTAGTCATATATTGTAATCCTCGAGGTAGCGGTGGGTACGGATCAGAGTTCCGTATCGCAATTGAGAAAGAATGGGGTGAAAAAGCATCAAAAGATATCCTTCTTGGAGTTGAGCATGTGGTGGAAAAAGGATTCATTGATAAAAAACGCATGGGAATCACTGGCGGATCTTACGGTGGATATATGACAAGTTGGGTTATTGGACATGATGATCGTTTTGCTGTAGCTGTTGCTCAACGAGGAGTGTATTCATTACCACAACTTTGGAGAACAACCATTGCGAGAAAACTACTTGACGATGAATTTGGTGGAGGACCACTTGAAGAACGAGATTTACTCTGGAAAAATTCACCATTAGCATATGCGAAGAATGTCAAGACCCCACTCTTAATTATTCATGCAGAGAAAGATTTTCGAGCACCAATGGCTGATGCTGAAGCACTTTTCACTACTATAAGAATTGCTAATCCAAATCTAGACCTTGAATTTGTGAGATATCCTAGGGAAGGTCATGAGCTTTCTAGAAGTGGTGAACCATTACATCGAATTGACAGGTTGAAACGTATTGTTGGTTGGTTTGACAAATATTGCCAACCCAAGAAGGTTAAAGACATAGAGAAACAAGAACTTGCCCGTTCAAAAGCTAAAGAATCCATGCGAAAACTCCAAGGAAAAATGTTTGAAAGCAAGAAAAAGAAACAATAAAAAATGCTGAAATCGAGACAAATGATTATTTAGAAAAACCTTGTCTGCCAAGAATCATTAAGAATTGTGAACTTAAAATATATTACAACACAATCTATTGAAATGAAGGAACTTTAGAATCTATGGTTTTTCGGATTTAGTTTTTATCTTTTAAATAGGTGTTATTTTCTATGATAATACACAATACTATTCTTAGATGAAGAATTGTGTTTAGTGTTGCTGGTTTTCTAATCACTATGCGTGAATCAATTGAGGCTGCTTTGATAATTGGTATTCTATTAACCTACCTAAGTAAAATGGGACATAAGGAATTAAGAAAAGACATCTGGTTAGGAACAATTGCAGCTATTCTTACTTCAGTTGGTGCTGCAATGTTGTTTTACTTTGTCCTTGGTGGATTTGAGCAATACGAGGAAATAATCGAAGGTTTTGCTATGATAATTGCAGCAATAATTCTTACATGGGTTATTATTTGGATGATGAAAACGGGCAAAGATATGAAAGGAAAACTTGAGGATCGAATTGAGCTAACAATTAGTAAAGAGAAACGCTTTGGTTTAATATTTCTAGCTTTTATCTCTGTATTTAGAGAGGGTATTGAGACTGTTTTGTTTATGGTAGGTGTGGTTACTGTAGAAACAAATGTTTGGGCAATCATTTGGTCAAGTATCGCAGGCATTGCAGTTTCTGTGGTAATTGCAATTGCGCTCTTTTGGTCTGGTCAAAAAATCAATTTAAAACATTTCTTCAATATAACTAGTGTAATCTTGATTATTTTCGCAGCAGGATTATTTGCTCATGGATTACATGAATTCCAAGAAATTGGATGGTTCGGTTCTGAAGACTTCTTTTTCCAAAGAATCGTTTGGGATACGAGTGCCGTTCTCAATGATAAGACAATGGAACTAGGAAAATTCCTCAGAGCACTTGTTGGTTATCAAGACAAACCCACGCGGCTAGAGTTGATTTCTTATGTTACGTATGTGATTGGTGCTAGTATAGGAATTATCTTGATTAAACGTCCAGGAAGAAAAGACAAGCAAGAAGTTGAGGAAGAAGAAACTGATGAAATCTCCATAGAAAAAACCTTGGATCCTTTACCAAGTGAGACATCTATAGAGGAAGCAGTAAAGACTAATTACTAACCTTAAAGACTTCATTGACTAGCTCTATTCTTAATCGCTAAAATCTGACCTCGAGAGAAGACTTCCTTTGTCATTCTTTTAGTTAATTCCTCTGGTATTTTTCCTTTTGATATAATTTCTTTGCCAGCTTGTTTTATAGCTTCAAAGACTGGTGCGTATAAGGGTTGTAAGTTAGGAATAAACATCATCCAAGTAGCTGGTAAGAGTATTTCACCGAGATATGTCAAGTGCATGTTTTTACAAATTTCTTTGACATGCTCAACCATAGGATGAAAATTATCCATCTCGGAATAACCGCAAGGAGATAACAAAACGAGATGGGGCATCTTCGGATACCTCACAGGATGCCTATTGTGATTATCTATTATGATGAATTCAGGATCTAGAATACTTATTGTTCTATCAAAGTAATTTTTTAATGCTCCTGGAAGACCATCAGCATAAACTGGAGTAGCTAGGATCATTAAATCATATTCATGCATTTTATGGATGAGTTCATTAACATCATCATCATGAACGCATTTCTTATCTTTCCCTTCCCAGCAAGTGAAACAACCGTTACAAGTTTTATTTTCCAAATCTGGTAAGTAGACAGTATCTACTTCGCATTCACTTTCATCTAATCCTTGCTTAAGAATTGAATAAAGAAAACTTGTTGCACCTTTTTTCCTAGGAGAGCCAATTAAACCTAAAACTTTTCGAGGTTTAGTCCATTTCCCATCTCGTATTTCCTTTTCGTTTTCAGTTAATGAATAATTTTTAATTTCCATCTGTATTCCTTCTGGATCACCAGAGAAATATTTCTCAAATTTTTCAAGTGTTTTATCATCACCTTCAACAACTAATTTACCACTAGAAATTGCTTCTTCAATCAAAAGGTCCTTCGATAAGATAGCAATCCAATCTTTTGTTGTAGTAGTGATTTTTACAGAATGATTCTCAGGTTTCCCATCAATAAATTGACATTTTCCCTGACTAATCGCAAGAGCACAAGCTTCATCCTTTTTATCACTAAAATCAAAGAAATATATTTCTTCCACATTTTTTGCTTCTATAATATTCAAAATCAATGGCCAAACTTGCATAATTTTCTTCATGAGCATCCCTAGAATACAATTGACGATTAATAATATAAATGATTATTAATTAGAAAATAAATGGCAGGCCCGGAGGGATTTGAACCCTCGACCCCCTACTTTTTTCGAAGGAAGTAGCTACTTGCCTTCTTAGAAGGCAGGTGCGCTGTCCTAACTGCGCTACGGGCCTAAGAATTAAATTCTTTAGTAGTTTTTTCCTCTCTTTTTCTGTTTAAAATACTTATGGTGAGAAGAATAAAATATAGATTTTCCTTAAAGTGGATTAACTCAAATACTAATGCCTACGATTATAAAGCAATTAACAATTTCTATCATAAATAATCCCTAGAAGAAAATGTCTTTATTATAAAATAAGGCACAATTATTAATATCTATATAACAAATGATTTTTGTGAAGATAATGACTCCAAAACTCAAAAAGCGAAGACGAATTCTTTTAGGATTGATTCCAGTTTATGTAATTATTATTCTATTAGTTGGCTCTTTAATTTTCTTATCACAATCTTACAAACCCATGACTGAAGCATATACAGCTCTGAATTCAAATGAAGATGTTACAATTACTAATGGAAAAGATTGGATCACATTTATTCCAACAGAAAATGCTTCAACAACAGGCTTCATTTTTTACCCCGGTGGAAATGTAGAACCAGAATCTTATGCAATAATTGCTCGAAATATTGCACTAAATAATTATACCGTTATTATTATTAAAATGCCATTTGATTTAGCGATTTTTTCTCCAAAGAAAGGAGAAAAAGTTATGGCTCTATATCCCGAAATTACTTCATGGATTATTGGTGGTCATTCGTTAGGTGGAGCAATGAGTTCTCGGTTTGTTTATGATGAACCTGAATTATTTTCAGGATTAATATTGCTTGCTTCTTATCCAGCTGATTCAAATAACTTATCAAATTATAATCTACCAGTATTGTCGATTTATGGTTCATTAGATGGTATAATTAGTACACCAATACCAGATACACTTAGTTTATTGCCAGTAAATACAACTTTATTTGAGATAGTTGGTGGAAATCATGCTTACTTTGGTTCATATGGTGAACAAAAAGGAGATAATACAGCAACTATCACTCGAGCAGATCAACAAAATCAGACAGTTATAGCAATATTAGATTTTTTGTTGGTTAATTAAAACTAATTCTAAAAATTTTCATTATAATTATTAAAATTGACATAAGAGATTTCGCTAATTTTTTATTCAAAAAATTGTTCAAATAATAATAAAACGGAAAAAGAAGGAATAGAGAACTATTCTTTCTTTATATCCCTAGTTTCTTTCGATTTGCTACTATATGGTTTTCAATGTTTTCCACTGCTTTTACTGCGTCTTTCTCAACGTCTAGTAATCCACCGGTTATGTCCTTCAAATCTTTTGTTAGTAGTCTTACGAGATTTGTTCCACCTGTAACTGTTGGTATTGGATTCACATAAGTATACAATCCGTATGCTAAAGCAAAAATTGCATCGATTGTTGCTTTTTGTTCCATGTATTCAGGTGCTGCAGCTGCTACTGGTAGATCTGGTATTGGTACTCCTCCAAGTGCTGCTGAGACTGCGTGAACTAAATCTGCTAATCTTCCGGTATCTGTGCATGTTCCGTAGCTTAGAACTGGAGGTATTTTCAGTGCATTGCACACTGCTTGTAATTTAGATCCTGCTAATTTTATAGCATCCAAACTACATAATCCAGCTACTTGGACAGCCCCATTCCCGCATCCGAGTGAAAGAACGAGTATGTCTCTTTTGATTAATTCTTTTACAACAGCAACTGTATGAACGTCTTGTCCGTAATCTCTTAATGATGTACATGAAACCATTCCAACAATACCCTTAATTGATCCATCTTTAATCGCGTTTAGTAATGGTTCTAGTGTCCCGCCTAGAGCTTCTAAAATGCTTTCTGTTGAGAAGCCAACAATTGCTTCCCTCATTGGTAGACCTGTGATTGGTTCAACAGTTTTCCTTCTTTCTTTGAAATTATCAACTGCCATTTGTAATAATTGAGCTGCTTGCTCCTCTGCTTTCTCTGGAAGATAATTTACTCTGTCAGTTACTCCATCAAATGCTACTAATTCGCTTACAGGAACTAATTTGAACTTGAATTTCTCTGCATAAATTGGATCCACAGGCATTGAGCAATTCATGTCTGCTACGAATATGTCTACACTACCACTTGCTAGGATTGCCTCTTGCATGATCCAATTCCCAGTAAACCCATATAACACATCATCCATTTCCCATCTTTGGATCATTTCTTGCCCAGTTTCAATGTTTGCGATTATTCGCAATCCTTTAGCTCCTTGTGCTTTTGCTTTTTCTTGCCATTCTTTCTTTCGGGCTAATTGAACTAAAGCAAATCCAAGAAATGGTTCGTGACCATTTGGTAAAACATTAACATAGTCTGGATCTAAAACGCCCAGATCAACTCTCATTGTGTGAGGTTTAGGAATGCCAAAAATAACGTCCTGCAAGTATTCAGTCACAATTTGACTTTGATAAGCCATGGCAATACCAATTCTCATAGCTTTTAGAGCTAAACTAACGTAATACCCATCAACATTTGTTAAACAAGAACTAGTTGAAAGCAGTATTTCTCCATGAACTCCTCCTGGGAAAATCCCCAATTTTTTCCAGAGTTCTTTTCGTTCTTTTGGAGCTAATTTTTCAACGATAACACTTGGTTCATCATATTTCCTATTGAAGTCTTTTTCAACAAAATCACAAAATCGTATGGCTATTTTGTTTATGTCTCCAGAAACATCCACTCCTAATCGTTGAGCAAAAGTCTTCAGTTTTTCTGGTTCTGTTATCTTGAAAGGTGTTTTTCCATTTGCTATTGCTCTTAGTGTTTTCACTGTTTGCTCAGTATGATATTGATAGGTCGATGTTCCCATGACATTTCTTAATAACATCATTCGCATAGCCATACCATCGCCTGTCATACCACAAACCCCACGCCTATCTGTTGCGACATTAGCACGACAAGGACCATTAGAACATAAATCGCACCTAACTCCTTGAAGACAGAATTGACATCTTCGATCAGGGTCTCCAAAAGCTAACCCTTGATCTTCAAATCGATCCCAAACATTCGTGATGCCTTCTTTCTCAATTCGTTTGTAAACTCTATCAATTTTTTCGTGTTCTTCCACTAATTCACTTCTAAGACGATCATACATTTTTATGACAGATTTATGCTCAGATATTCTTTCTTCTTCCATGAAAAATCACCAAAAGGAAACGGTATTTGTATGCTTTACGATAATTGGTATGTGTAAAAATCTATTGCTTAACAAATAAAAGGAAAATAAAATCCCCAAATAATCAGCTTTTTGCAATCATTTTATAATGAATTGACTAGTATTGATTTGTTTTAAAATAATCAATTGTTTGTTGAGTTAAGATGGAATACAGAAAACATTTGAAAAACCCAATAATAACAGAAGAATCTGATCAAAGGAAAGGATTACCACTTCCTCCGATGCAAAAACCTTATCCTGAGGATGCTAAATTAATTGATTTAGTTTCTCCAGAGGATTTCAAAATTGGTGATGTTTCACTATTAAAGGCGATTAAGAACCGAGTTAGCCACCGCAATTATTCCAATGAATCATTAACTTTGGAGGAATTATCATTCTTGCTTTGGTCCACTCAAGGTGTCAAAGAGCTTGCAAGGGAAGGTCGTATAACATTACGAACAGTTCCTTCAGGTGGTGCTATGCATCCCTTTGAGACTTATCTTTTAATTAACCGAGTAGATAGCTTAACACCAGGTCTTTATCGATATTTGGCAATTGAACATAAATTGCTACCAAAAACAACAGAAGCCAAAGATTTACCAGAGGAGATTAATGAAATCTGCAATAAACAGACTTTTGTTGGAAAAAGTGCTGTTGTGTTTATTTGGAGTGCTAGACCCTATCGTACAGAATGGCGCTATGGTGATGATTCTCTCAAAGACATTTTAATAAGTGTTGGACACATTTGTCAAAATCTCTATTTGGCTTGTGAAGCAATAAATTCAGGAACATGTGCTATAGTAGCCTACAATCAAGATAAACTTGATGAATTCATTAGTGTTAATGGAGATAATGAAATATCTCTTTATGTAGCACCTGTTGGTAAATTATGATTTTAATACAAAATACATTCATTCGAGAAGTTTTTACTTCTCTTTTTTTTTATAATCAATTAATATTACTTGAGATCTTATTATAAGAAATAGATTTTTAAATTTAGAAGACGATTTGATGATTATGTCAATCGAGAAGAAAGGCGATAAAGTTAAGTTTTCCATTCATATCTGCGATATTTGTGCTTCAGAACGACAGATGAAATTTGATATTTTTCGTTTGAAACGAACTCGAGTGCGAAATAAGCAACCATGTGCTATTTGTAATGCCTCAACTAATTCGGCTTATGTAGGTATTGCAGATTCTGAGACTGAAGCTGAACAGATAAAAGAGAAACTTGCATAGATAAAATGGGTTTGTATTTTTTTCTTTAAATCCCATTTTTCTAATTACTTTT
>JABLTI010000107.1 GCA_013166835.1 Promethearchaeati archaeon
GGAGGTTTACTCATGAAATTTAAAGGTAAAATGTGGATTTTCCCAGAACAGAACATTAACACAGATCAAATTTTCCCAGGAAAATATACTTATGATCCATTAACTCCTGAACAAATGGCAGAGCATGCTCTCGAGGATTATTTGCCATCATTTGCTAAAGAAGTTAAAAAGGGAGAAATATTAATTACAGGACAGAATTTTGGCTCCGGATCATCTCGAGAACAAGCAGTTACGTGCTTAAAAGCAGTAGGAGTAGCTGCAATAGTAGGAATTTCATTTGGACGAATTTTCTATCGAAACGCTATCAATAATGCTTTTCCTTTAATTCAATGCCCTCAAGCTGCTAAATACATCTTTGAAAACAAAGAAGAAATTAAAGATGAGCAAGTTCAAGTAGACTTAGTGAAAGGCGAAGTTTTAATTGGAGATAAGAATTTTGCATTTCCTCCTTTGAAAGGAGAAGCTTTGAATATTTTCGAAGCTGGAGGATTACTTGAATATACAAAAAGAAAATTGAAATAATTAGGAACTAAACTTTTGAATTATTTCAATAATCTTATTTTTTATCAGGTGTAAATGCTATCACACTGGTTTTAGCCAGTCCTGCGTATCGATCGTTTCCTCCTTTTTCATTAGTTTTTAGTGTAAACATTTTATAGAAAGTCTGATTTGAGGGATATCGCATAATCGCAAAGGACTCCCATTCTTCATCTAAATCACCAACGAGTTGTTCCAAAATTTTCCCAGAATATTCAATACCCCCTCCTAATTTGGCAACCACTTTGATTACATGCTTCCTGTACTTATTATAAGCTGCTTCCCCAGATATCTCTTGAGAGGTATTCCCAGCAGATTCAGGAGGATATTGAGCAATTTTGTTGTATTTAAAGAAATTTAATATTGAAACAGGTTTACTGTTATCTTCATGCATTAATCGTTCATTTTTAACATAACTAAGAGAGTGTATTTTTCTTTTGTCATTGTTAGATCACATTGAATGGATATTATTAATAAAAACAACCTTTTTCTTCTTTTTCAGTAGTTTTTTTGTCGATAAAATAGGCGGATGTTTTTACTAGATGCTTGGGGGGAATTTACTAGAAGTCTTTTATTATTAAAAAAGGAGTTTATTTCAGCGGTTATTGTATATGTTCTTGAATGTCTGGATTAACTGAATATTCAGGTCTTAAATAACCTATAATTGCGCTCATAACTTCAACTCGATATGCAGCACAAAAAAAATAATAATACACTTTAGCGGCATCCACTGACTAAAGTTCAAAATAGAGATGGGCATCAGACAGCATCCACTCTTTTTTTCCCATCTCTCGCTTTTACTTTATTCAACAATTCCTTTGATATTTCTCAAATATGCAGAAATCAGTATTCTTTTTAATATACTCCATGATAATATGCATAGCAATAGATTGTGAGAAATTGCAGTAGAACCCTTACAATAGCAATGAAAACAATGAGATATTAAATATCGAAATTGCTTACGAAGAATCTTTGAGTTGAAATAATTGGCAAAAATAATGATTGTTGATGATATGATTGTAATTCAGGAGATACTTAAGGAAATCCTGAACCTTAAAGGACACACTATTATTTTCACAGCAATAGATGGGCAACAAGCTGTTGATTATTTTAAAGATCCAGTAAATGAATGGCCTGAAATTGTAATTATGGATCACCGAATGCCTATAAAAGATGGTGTTACAGCACTCGAAGAGCTTCTCGTTTTAGATGAAAATATCAAAGTTATTTTTGTAAGTGCAGATGAAAGCGCAAGAAACAAAGCCCTTGTAATGGGTGCTATTGGTTATCTTGTTAAACCTTTTTCAGTCAAAGCCATACTAAAATTAATTGATTCTGTAATAAAGGAAAATTAATTCTAAAATAAAACATCAATTGGTAATTGGTAAGTAGAAAAGGTTATTATTATTTTATCCATGAGAGAAGTATTTGTTTCATTAATTATAGTCATGATTAGTGAAATTTCTCCTTCAATTGAATCATTTATGAATTGCTCTAATTTGTTTTTATCAGGTTCAGTTAATAGGAGAACAATTAAATCATTAACTCTTCCAAGAAGGTAATCAATGTGTTCTTTTATTGTATTCAACGCATGATCAAAACTTTGATTCTTTATGGCATCCAATAATTTCAAACAAAACCGATTTGTGATACCACCTATTACTCTTCCACCATCTAGATTTATCATGATTTTACTATCAATTGGCAAATTGCTATTCTGGGAATAATAGGTATCAAAAGCAGCATTATCAGCATTGTCGAGTTGTAAAATCTCATAAAAACTATCACTATGAATCCCTAAAGCATGCAAAGTTGTTCCATCACTTGAACGTGAGAATAAAGCTTCTGCATCTAACAATGGAACGGTCCATAGATCATTGTAGATCTTTTTATGAGGTAGAAACCATCGCAAAGTGGCTAGTGTTAAAGCTATTTCAGCTTCTTGACCAAAAACAAGTACCCGTTCATTTTTCAGCAATGCATGAATAACCCGATCGAGACCAGAGGGAATTCTGGTTAATATAAACTCAAAACTTCCTTCAAGAATTGAGCTCATACTTGGGTCTTTAATTTCTTGAGGTACGGCAATTTCTTCCTCGACGATTCTTTTCTTTATTAATTCTATTGAATCAATAGAACCATCAAAGTCTACTTTCAAATCCTCTAGAGACATAAGTTGGTTTAATTTATCCTTAATTTGAGAGGTAATTTCTCCATTGGGATCACAGTTTAGACTAAGATCAGAAGCGATTTCTTTAACAGTAGCAGAAATTTCAGGAATCGATTTAAAGAGAAACATCTGCTCGGTTCTGTCCACAAGTGTAACTATCCCTAAAGTTCTTTTACCTCCTCTTGCAGAGGCATCTTCAACAAAAAAGAAAGTTGAATAGGCAATGTAACCTTCATCTAGAAAAGGTATTACTGATTCGATAAATTCCTCGTCAGGTAAAGTTTGACTTGAGGATAGAGACATCGTGCTTATATGAGATTTCACACAAACTTTCTGTGCAAAATTATTATCTAAACCTTGATGATACACACAGCCTGGGCCCATTTTATCATCAAATCTAACTAAACAGACGCCTCTTTTTTGCATTTGGAGAATAACCCCACTTGATCCAGCTATTGCCTTTTACAACATAGATACTCTCAAGTAAAAAACCTTTATGCTAATGCAAAAATGACATCTTAACAAAGATTTTTTTTAGCAAGATTAGTATCTAATAAATAGTGTCCGCAAATGAATGAAGAGAAGTATCTTAGATTAGAGATTGTAGTTAAAGGATTAGTACAAGGGGTTTCATTCAGAATTTATACAAAAAGAAAAGCCATCTCATTGGGATTAACTGGTTATGTTAAGAATCTATCCAATGGAGATGTGGAAGTCGTTGCTGAAGGAAAACGAAATCAACTTTTACAGCTAATCAAATGGTTGCGAAAAAGCGGATCACCTGCTTCAAATGTAACAGATGTAATAATTGAATGGTCTGAAAAATTAACAAATTTTACTAGTTTTAGAGTTGCTTTTTAATAAAATGAAAAAAGAAAAGAAAAAGATAAAGGAGATTTCCTCTTATGGAGGTAATCCTTCATCAACTATAACATGAATATTTGTCCACAATGTTAGCATTGCTGTTTCCACAAGAGGTGCTGCAAGGTTGATTGTCCCCAAACCTATGTAAGGATCAAATGCAATTTTGATTTGTTGAATAGAGTCTCTGAAAGTTATTAAGAAATCTCTTAGAGCATAGACGGGTGTGTTGTTGTATGCTTCAACTATAGCAATTGATGCATTAATGTTGTCTGAAGCAACATCCCATGCTGCTACTGTTCCTGGTTCATCATTATCTTCAATAGTAAATGTTGAAGTAAAGGTAGCGTTTATAGCTCGGGTTACATTAGCCAAAACCAACGCATAGGGCTCTGGTTGGAATGCAGAGTTAATTGTTTGAATGAGAGCACTTGCAGGACCACTCATTAACGAATACTCAGATTGATTAGCTCGAGTATTCATCAAAGCAATCATATTTGTTGTAGTGGTTGCATTATCAACAGCTGCATTACTATTTGCAATTGCAGTATTCATATAGTCAAAAACTGCTGTTCTATTGACTACAGTTAAATCAACAATTCCACTTTCTTCATACTCATCTAATCCATTGACAATTCCTCCAAGAGTCCCTGCAAGGTTTCCTTCTAAATCTATTAAAGGATTCACCATATGCAAAGTATCATTGAAGAAATCGAAGAATCCTAAAGCGGAAGTTGAATTCGCAGCAATGATTTCATCTCTTCTTGCTTGTGTAAAGATGCTTGTTATAAAACCAAATTCTGCTGTTGCATTCTGGAAATATGTCTGGCATTCTGTGAATTGCCAACCAAGTAAAAGACGAACGTTTCCTTCAACAAATCAACTGCAATTGGTATTAATACACTGTATTCTTGGGTTACATCTAACACCATATCTAAACCATCTGCAGCTTGATTTAAGACTTGATTAAGTTGATCAATACCACCAGGATTTCTGAGATCATCTGGATCAATTGTCTCAAGCAAAGTTTTAGCAGCTAAAATATGATCTAGAGATTCGCCTATATATTCATCTAAAAGGTAATCAATATCATTAATTATAGCTCCAACTGATACTTCTGCATCAGTAATTTGTGTTTCAGTTGGTTTTGAACCACCACCGAATGTTCCATTAAACATTCCAGATAATTCATTAAAGACATCCATGAAGTTCTCGTATTGGTAGTAGAATCCATCAACTTCTACATCTGTCTCATTTGAATTATCTAGTAAACCATGAGCAAGTGGATTCATTGCTGACAGCAACTCAAAACCTGCTGAGATCGTCGTATCAAACACATCAAATACTACACCATACGGTATTGCTGAAAGTATTCTAAAGAACATCAGATTGCTTAATCCATCATAATTTCCACGAGCGATTTCAAACCATTCATCTGCACGATCCAACCGATCAAGCATAGCTTGGAAATCTAGATCATCAAATCCTGTGAAATTACCTTCTACTAAAGGCATTGCTACTTCTGCTACATTTGCTGCACCTGCAGTTAGTGCACCACCAGTTTGGACCAAGCCTGTTAGACTCAGTAAAAGCCAAGGAATAACAACCAAGTTCAAAATAATAACTATTGCTTGTCCTGGGAGTAAACACCAAGTCCAGATGCTTTTAGCTTTATCTGTAAAGAGATTTGAGCACAACCATGAACTAGCAATAACTAATGTAATCATAATGCCAAACATAATAAGTAAATCAAATACCCATACAAAAGCTGCATATCCCGAGTATTGATCATAAATATCCATAATTTCGGGAGTTATTGGAATGAAGCTAAATCCAAAAACATCATTTAAACCCATTTTTATTAAGCCTAAAGCGTTTAGGAATACTAAATATGGGCTGAAAAATGAAGTGGGATCTTGGGCAGTAGCATAATAAACAATTAATGGTATGAAAAATTGTAAACCGAAAATCAACATA
This sequence comes from Promethearchaeati archaeon, assembly GCA_013166835.1. Taxonomy (GTDB): domain Archaea; phylum Asgardarchaeota; class Heimdallarchaeia; order JABLTI01; family JABLTI01; genus JABLTI01. The sequence continues at coordinate 5,546 of JABLTI010000107.1, forward strand.
CCACCTAGTATGCCCTTGCCTACTTTACGAACAAAGAGACCCGGAAGAGTACAACAAACTAATAAAAGAACAATCTCAAGATATGCTAAACCAGGATGAAAAGATGTTCCAATGAAATTGAATATTACCATAATCACCGCTGAAAATCCTACAGCTATTAGCACACCAATCCAGAACCAAGGAGTTCCTTTTTCTGGCATTGGTCGTCTAGGTCTTTGAGCTTGATATTCATCGTAATATCCTTCTCCATAGAACTCTTGTTGATAAGGTTCAGGTTGTTCTTGTGGATAAGATTCTTGTTGATAATAATCGGATTGTTTTTGTTCGGGGGGAGGAGGATATGCTTTTTCAGAGCCCCATTCATCTTTTTTCTTGGGGTCTTCTTCGTCCTCCTTAAGAATATCAATGTAATAATCTTCTTCTGACATTTGGCGCCAACCTATTCTTCTTCTAAATATAAGTTCTAATTTCTGTTCTTTGATAAAAACGTTTCATTTATGGCAATCAAAGAACTGGTTGCTATTATACACTATTTTAATCACATCTAAAAACCAATCTAAATAGGAAATATACACAATTACTGTTAGTGGCATGTATGGACTTCAGAATAAAAGAATTTCATCTTCTGCTTCCAAAACACCTTTTTCTCGTTCTATGTTTCTAGCAATCCTTCGTTTTATATATCTAACAAAAAATGTAACACTAACAACAAGTAATCCAAGAATAAAAGCCAAGGAGACTGACAGCCTGATGATTCGTTTCTTAGCAGGAAAATCTTTTGGATCAAAGGGATCGGTATTATATAAAACCTCCAAACCATCCTCTGCTCCATCTCCATCTGTATCGGAATTTCGAGGATCAGTACCAAGGAGGTATTCTTCTAAATTTGTTAAATGATCCGCATCCGCGTCGTATTCACCATTAGGTATTAGGGGGTCCAAATTAAACTCATGTTCATAGCCATCAGGCATACCGTCGAAGTCGGTATCAGGATTATTCGGATCTGTTGAGCTAGAATAAATTTCTCTCATCCAGTAGTATTCTTCGAAATTGGTTAAATCATCTTGATCTGGATCTTCATCTCGATCTGAAGGATCTAGTGGATTTAAATTATACACAATTTCAAAATAATCATCTATTTCATCCCCATCTGTGTCTGCATCGTAAGGATTTGTTCCCCAAATATCAGTCTCATCAAAATCAGTAATTCCATCGTTGTCGCTATCAAAAGCAAAAATAACTATTCCATCGTGATATGCACCTGTAACAAGAAATTGATTATATGCTTGTAAGCCATAAATATCATACCTTAGATTTTCACCAACTAAAATGGGATTAAATATATCTGATACATTTATAATGTAAATTCCTCTTGATGTATCAGCGATGAATACAATATTACCTGATTTTTCTATATTAAGCGCTGAAGTACCAATTACATCTAAATGACTTATGAACTCAATATTTGTTCGATTATAACTATATATTTCTAGTCCTGGCAATCTTGATGTAGTATAAAGGTATCCATTTTCGAGAATCATATCATATGTTCCAAGTCCAGTATTCTGATTATCAATTTCAATTATATTACTGATATCAGTAATATTCAGTAAAGTTAATCCATCTTTTTCTGAAGCTGCAATTAATACATCATTGTCTAAATATAAATCAAAAACACCTGGATATTCATATGTAAAATTATATCCTCCAGCTACAGAAATCATATTTAAATTTGTTATATTCAAAACAACTATAGTTCTATTTAATGCCCCAAGAAAAACCATATTTTGACCAATGGCTGTTGTTTGTACATCGGAACCATCAGAATATGAATTAATTTTAGAAGGATTTGTTGGATCAGAGATATCTAAGAAATAAACTCCCAATTCAAAAACTGATAAAATAGCAAGATTATTATGAATTGTTACATCAGAAGTTTGAATTGAAGGTTCAGTATATTGTCCTATCTTTTTGGGTTTCTTTGGATTAGATATATTGAATATTTCTAGTCCTGCTGGACCATTTACAACAAAAGCTAGATCATTTTCTATGACTATTTTTTTAGCTACACCATAATCAAAAAATTGAGAATATAATTGTACATCTCGTGGATTAATTGTATTAAGTAGTTTAATTCCTTTATCAAAATCAGCTATTAGTGTTAAGCCGTCTTTACTAGTTACATCATAACATTCACCATCAGATAAGTACAAATCTAAAACAATTGGTGAAGCAGGATTAGAAACATCAAGTAAAGCTAAACCTAGATCAGAACAACAAAAAGCTATATTATTTTCTACTATTACATCTCTTATACTTCCAAATCCATTATATTCTCCAATTTTAGTTGGATTCTGAACATTAGTAAAATTAATTATTTCCAATCCACTATTACCATTAGCTAAAAAAGCTATTTTATCGTCATTAATTTCTGAAGCAAATACACCTGATGCAGTTCCAGTTGAATCATTCCAAGAACTAATATACGTGGGATTTGAATAAATAGTTAAATCTATAATTTCCAAACCCACATCTGCTCCAGATAAACAAATTAATTTGTTTAAAACGCTAATCCCAGTATGAAAAAAACCACTTTCCCATGAACTAATATGTAAGGGATTATATGGATTACTAATATCAAAGATAAAAAAACCATTAGCTTGTGTTAAAATATGCAGAAGATTGAAACGCATATCAACTTCTATTATGTAACCATCTAAATCATATTGATCGATTCTTTCGATTTCCCTAGGACGATAGGGATCTGAAATATCTATAATTGATATATAGTTAACAACAGAAACAATTGCTTGATTGTTTCTTATATATACCTCTTCAGCTTTACCAGCTGTTTTATAATTGCTAATTTTTTCAGGTTTCAAAGGATTTGAAATATTCAATATTTCTAGTCCTTCAAAACCATTAGCTAGAAAAGCCAAATCTCCTTTTGTTGCTACCGCTAGTGCTTTTCCTTCTGTACCATCATCATCAAATCTTGAGTGTTCAACTAAGCTAATAGTTTCAGCTGTTGGATTTAGTTTTATATTTAAATTATTATGTTCTGATTTAGACATAGAAGTTTTTTCAGTAACTGAATTGTTCACAAAATTTTGAGGGAATAGTATAATCAGCATAATAATGATTAACACAGAGTAAAGTCTCTCCTTATTATGCATTTCATTAAACCTCACATTAATAGATTTACAATTGTATAATAAATCTTACATTATATTGTTGATTAATTATTCAATATTTATTAATGACCAAACAGTATTTTATTGAAAAAGATTATATTTCTCTAAAGGTTTCTATGAAGAATGGAGTTGTGATCAATTTGTCTGAACGGATTGCATATGACAATACTGCAAAAAATAAGTATATGAAAGGAATGTTAATTCAACCTGTATCTTTTAAAATTGCAGCAGATATTACAAAAGCGATTCTCTTGGAAGCAATTTGTACACCTAAACCAGGACTTGTTGATCGAAACAATTCAGGTGCTCATAAAGATATGGATATTTCAACTTACATGTTAAGCTCTGCAGCTATTTCACACTTCATGGCTATTGCAGCACAATTAGGTTCTGATCACAGGGGAGATTTAGATTCCTTATTACCAAAACTCCGATCAATAGGCCTATCAGCTGAGGAAGAAATGTTCCTTGCTACGGACAATATTAATACACAAAAAGGACTCATTTTCAGTGGAATGCTAATTGCAGCTGCTTCTGGGTATCTAACTATAAGAGAAACTGGTGATTTGAAATCAGCAAGAATATTAGCCACAGTACAAGGAATTACCAAAGGAATTGTACAACGTGAATTAATTCAAATGGATAAAAATGAGTCTAAAATATCGCCTGGTGAGTTTGTTTTCTTAGATACTGGGATAACTGGTATTAGAGGAGAAGCTGAAAAAGGATTTCCACATGCTGATGCTGCATATCAAGTCATCACCAAAGCAATAGCGAGTGAAATACCACTGGAAAGAGGTATGATAATGGCTTTACTATTTTTGATGACAAGAGTAGATGATACAAATATCCTTGCTCGACATGGATCAGATACTTTAACTTGGGTACGAAGTGAAGCAAACAAACTCGTCCTAAGTGAAGATGCTTATAGTGACACCTGGTTGGAAAGAGTAATTGCTTTAGATCAAGAATTCATAGACCAAAACATCAGTCCTGGAGGATGTGCTGACTTATTAGCTGTTGCTTTAATGTTGCATTACTTGACAAAACCAGACAAAAATAGACGTTAAAACAGAATCAATGTCTTGTTTTGTTTTTCTTTATTTCATCAATTATTGGTTTCGCTTCTTCGGATATTAGAAAATTATATGTTGTGGGAGGAACTAAATCAATTATTTCTCCAAGTTTTTCTTCCTTAAGTAATTCGCGTACTTTTGAAGCACTTATAGGTTCTCCTTTGTGCGTCATTCTAGGAACAATTATCAAATCAATTCCTTTTGGTATTAGAATTTCTTTCATTGCTTGATTATAAGAATTTGTGACCAAACAATAAGGTTCTTCACCAACATATCTTCTTGCGATTCCTAAAGCTGGTCCTATTTGCTCTGCAAAAATTGTTACATCTAATCTTGCTTGAACCATTGAAATATCATCGTATTCTTTCATAAAATATCTTGGAAATGTTGCAGGAGAAATTATGTAATCTCCCCCCTCTAAAACTAAGACATTGTCTAAATGACTTGTTCCTTCCTTTACTAATCTATATCGAATATCTGTGGGGAAAAGAGAACGATCTTCTGTTACCACAAAAACTAAAAGAAAAGAGCATTCTTTTGCAGCAGTTTCTATTAGGTATTGATGACCCAATGTCATAGGATTGCAATTTACTACAATAGATCCAATGGATCCTTTTGCTTGTTCAATTATACCGCGTGACTTGAATTTTAAATCGTCGATATACTCACCCAAACCCGGTAATCCCATTTCAAGTAAAACGATTTCATCTGTTTTAGCCACAACACTAAATCCAGTAAATACATTTCCAGATATTTCTTCAATGTTTTTTGGGATAGTAAAAACAAAGATATTTGTTCTACCTCGAGCAAATTGTTCTTTCACAAGTAGTGATAAAATATGCGCAGATAATCCTACTCCTCTATGATTTGGATCTATTGCCATACACTTAATCACTTTCCCAGCAATACTACCTGTTCCTACTATTTCTCTGGTTGACTCATCTACAACTCTTAATGTCATTTCTATATTTTCTTCAAAATCAAGTCCTAAATTCTCTAGAAATAACTTGAGCTCGTTCTTTTGTGCAATAGTTGGATCACTGTAAAACTCATCAACATAACCAGGAGTAGTCATGAATTTAGGTCCTTCTCTAATTAGTTATCAACATTCGAAGTGTTTGTGATTTTTTCTTAAAGATTACTTTCACTTCTTTTTTAGGTAAGATCCAAAAGTTGGATTATCATCAATGCACTTTATTTTGCCATATGCAAGGTAGGATAACGCAGCACCACCACTGAGAATTAAGTCTACTGCATCGCCAAAACCACTTGTTCGCATGTATGCAGCAGAATCTCCACCAAGGATTGTAATGTTCAAGTCCTTTTTTAGTAGTCTTGCCATGAAAGGCAAAGTATTCAACCCATATTCATCAACCTTCCCAAAAGGCCCTCCTTGTATGAATAGCCATTCAAATTCCTTTAAACCATTTTTATGATTGATAATATGCCCTTTTGGTGCTGAAAGAATCGAGAGGATTATGTCATTTATGAAGTAGTTTACTGTATGATCTCCAATATCCAGAATATATCCATCATCATACTTTGCTACATCTTCAATACTTAATGTTCGAATTGTTCTTCCAGTTTCACCAATTTTAACTGTAAAATCAATCGGTAAATAACAATCCGCACCATTTTCCATGATTTCAAGAAGCTCTTTTGCAACATCTACTCCTTTGTTCTTTAGGAACTCATTGTTCTTCTCACCCAATGAATAACCTTTTGCACGTAGTAGAAGCTGAGCTGGAATACCTCCAAAAAAGGCAATAACATTTTTTCTCTCGAGAATTTTCTTCATGTTATCAAGTTTATCGAATTTTGCCCCACCAAATCCAAACATGATTGGTTGAGCAGAAAGTAATCGTTTTCGAATTTTAGTGATCTCATTGAATTCTTTAACAAATTCTGGACCAAACTTAATTGGGGTATTATCAAAAACTGGAGACATAGTTGTATTTGATCTATGAGATGTTGGAAAAGCATCAAGCACATAATAATCCAATATGGGATCAAAGGCTTTGTTGAAATTTTTTCTCCCTTCTTTTAAACTGCTCTCCATTGGTCCAACATCAGGAATCATTTCCAATCTAGTATTCTCAAGAACAACCGCATCTCCAGGCGAAAAACCAAGAAAATCATATTCTGAATGAGTTAAAATTGGATCATCAAGAAAATGAACTTGAATATTGTGCAACATTCCATCTAACAAGTCTGCATGAGATTTTAATGATATACAGCTTTCATCTGGACCTTCTTTTGTCCATCGTCCTTGATGCGCGAAAATGATTGGTATATAACCCATTCTTGTTAATCGTATGATTGTTTCCGCACAAACATCTAATCTTGGACTCTTAACCACTCTTTTGTAGGTTTTTCCTTCGAATTTCTCTATGCTTAATGGACTATTAATATCAACGCGAACGCCAACAAGTCCTGAGCTTTTTTTCTTCATGTTTTTAAAAGAATGTTCTTCAATTATTTTCTGATAAACTTCTTTGGACATGATATATACCTCACTTAAATTTTTTTTATGTGCTTTTTGATGGTAAGTATCAAACTAATTTTAAAAAGTCTTTGTATATTTTATGATTATAAAATAATATTAAGGTTTTCAAAGAATTAAACTAGTCATAGAAATACTGGATTTCAATAACATAGCCTTCTGGATCTTCAAAGATAAAGCACCTAATATTTATCTCTTTATGATCCTGGGGTTCTGAAAGAAATTTCACATTATATTGCTTCAAATTCTCGTACCATTCGTCTACTTCCTCTGCTCTAGAAGTTACAAGAGTTATCATAACTGTTTTTTCTTTTTGCCAATTAAAAGTACCTCTTTTCTCATCTACTAAACCAATGTGAGCGCTGTCAGTTACTTTGTAGATTTTAGCCCAGTTTTGGTCAACTACCAATTCAAAATCAAAAATATCTTCGTAAAACTTTACAGCTTTTGCTAAATCACGATAATATAGAAAGCTTATTTGTGAAACAAAATTCATTGTAATCAGAAAGACTTAGATTACATTGTCATTAAAAAATGATTTCCATGAATAAATTTCGAAAAAAATAGATAAAATCTCCTAAAATTTAGGAGATAATTAATTAATTTAACTTTGTTTCATTAAGCTCTCAACTGTTGTTCCTTCTTTTTTGGCGATTACCTCTAAAGCTCTTTTACAAGCGATTTTAAGGGTATCAGTATTATCACCTTCAATTACTTTCACCAAAACGGGAACGGATTTTCTTGATGCAATTTCCTCAAGAGCTTCAGCTATACGGAACTTGAGATTTTCATTATGGTCACTCAAGATATATTTTTCAAAAATATCGATTGAACTGGCTGATGCAACATCACATAAAGCACTAACAATTGCTTCTTTAACTTCTTCATCCTCTTCGCTTTCATATTTCTTTAAAAGGGAAGTAGCATAGCTTTTATCGCCAACTCTTTTGGCTATTCCCCCTAATACAAATGCCGCATTTTCTCTTACCACGGATTTAGATTCATCCAGCATTTGCGAGAGGATTGCAAGTTCTTCTTTTGTGCCGTTACTAATTAACCAATATGCTGCTCGTTTTCTCTCACCTTCGCTTCGACTTGAAAGCGTTTTCATAGCTTTATCAATATCCATCCGAGCTCGTTCATATTTTGTAACGTTTTCTACAATACCATATGTAACAAGACCAA